>JAZDHO010000284.1:0-2705 GCA_043805815.1 Chloroflexota bacterium | reverse complement strand
AGGAGAACCAGGAGGATCTGGAACCAGGCTATTTCGTGAGTTTGCCAGTAGGCTGTCCCAACGCCGACAGCAACACATGCGGGCGTCAGAAGCAAGAACGGTACCCGCATCGGACCAAGCAGCGATCTCGATATGTTCATCTGACATTCCTCTGGAAGATCGATCAGGCGACCTAGCCATGGGATTGGCCGTCCAAATTCTCGCGGCCGAGCGGGTCAATTGCGGCCCAAACTGCAAGACTATACCGGGTTTCCCCGCCCGTGTCACGTGCCATTTGTCGTGGAAGCGGCCTGCGCTTTGCGCCCGATCCACGGTGACGCACAATCCGGTTCCGCGGCTGATCCGGAGTTTCGCGCAGGTGTGTATACGGGGTTTACAGCCTAAGAAGACGGGTATCTGGTGTCAAGATTACGGGCAGAAATGGGTCTAGTGCGTGTACGGCTTCCACAGAGTGTTGTTGCGATTGCGCCGCGGGGCGGCCTCAAGCCCCGGGGACAGGAGTCTCAGGGGCACCCGGGTTGCACCCGAAACGGGAAAGGGGACCCAATGGTTCGGGCATGCACCGGCATACTTTGCCAGGACGGACGCGGCACGATTGGCAGGACTCTTTCTCGATCATCAGGCAATTTCGGCAATTCCGACCAGCACGATCAGCGGCACGGCCGCTGACCGCAGTGACAGCGTTAGGCCGCGTCTTGCATCAGTGTTCCTGACCATCAAGCCTCAAGTCTTGGCGCAACGGTTCAACAGCAGAACTTGCATGGCAAGGACACTCGCCCGGTCGCGTCTTGTCACTGAAGGCACCCTAGAAGACTCGGCGAGCACAGGCATTGCTTCAGGACGACTCCGGTTCGGCCGCAAATTCACGGGTTACCTGGGTCTATTCAATTCGTGGATAGGGCCATTTCCAAACGCCCAGGTTGGTCAGAGTCCAAAACGCCGTCGAGAGAATACGATAGTGAATGTGCTCATCCTCGGATAGTCGCGTGAACAATTCGTGGCCCATCGGGTCCGTAATTTGAATCGCCAGGTCCGAATACACCTGTTCTGCTTGCCTCTCCAGCTTCATCGCATCAGAAATGATCTTGATTAGGCTCTGATGCTCAGGTTCAGCAGCAGCTCTGATCTCGAGGGTAGACGGGAGAGCAAACTCCTTCCCCCAGTACTTGATGAAGTTGCCCTTTTCTTTCAGTGATTTCTCCAGATCACTTAGCAATCCGTAGTGATAGTTCTCCCACTTACTCAACTGCTCGAACAACTGCTTGCCCCTGGGATTCTGGATGATTCTTGCTGCGTCAGCATAGTGCTCTTGTGCAATTCTTTCGTTTTCCTTGACAACGCGGATGGAATCCACTAGGTCCGGCCTGCTCATCCTTGCCTCCTGGGAGCTGATTTGGGAGTCCACGTATTCCACTCTAGGTGAGTTCCAGCGTCTGCAATGGGTAGCAGTCCACCAGCGGTTTGGGAAGGCCCGGGCATACGATGCTGGAGGAGCGGTGGTGGCGGGCTGCAGTGAGAAGTCGCGTAATTGTAGCACCGCCCCGTCAGCAAGCGGCGTCTGCGTGCGGGCGGCGGGGTGATGGTTGCACAGAAGGCTGGCAGTGCGCGAGTGCGAAGCCCAGCCGAGGGAGAGCATGCGCGGCCGCGGCGCAAGGCCGCTGCCCGGACGTGAGGAGGACGGCGGGAACGTGCGCCGCCGAAGGTCCTGAAGGGGCAAGTGCAGCTAGCACCAACAGGGGGGTCAGGGGGGTGGCTTGACACAAGGGCGGTCCGCCCGCGAGGGCTTCGGACCCTGCATGCTATAATCCGAAGAGATGACCATCCTTGAGGTTGCACCCAGGGAAGACCTCACCCGCTTCTGCCAGAAGTGGAGGGTCCTCGACCTGTACGTGTTTGGCTCGGCCCTGCGGGCGGACTTCAGCCCGGAGAGCGATGTGGACGTATTGGTTTCATTCGAGGACGGGAGCGTGTGGAGCTTATTCGATCACGTTCAAATGGAGCAGGAACTTGCAGCCCTGCTGGGCCGCAAGGTGGATCTGGTCACTCGGCGGGCCCTTGACCAGACACAGAATGAGCTCCTGCGCGACGAGATCCTCAGGACGGCGCAGATCGTCTTCAGCCGGGGTGAAGACGCAGATGCGAAGAGATGATGTCGCACTCCGGGACATCGCGAATACAGCGCTGTTGATCGCCCAGTTCATTCAGGGCCTTGACAAGTCCGCGTTCGATCTGGATTGGGAAACACGCTCCGCCGTCTTGTATCAACTCACCGTCATCGGTGAGGCCACCAAGCGCCTCTCGGCGGCCTTTCGTGCGCAGCATGCTGAAGTCCCTTGGGCGCTCATGGCCGGGATGCGTGACAGGCTCATCCATGGCTATGACCTGACAGATTGGGATGAGGTGTGGAAGAGCGCCAGGGATGATGTGCCGCGGGTGCTGTCAAGGGTGCAGGCACTCCTATCGTAGCAGCCTTGATAGTTCCAAGGGCCCCGCAAGGACCCTCGCGTGGAAAACACCGCCGAGAGGCGGTGTTTTGTCCGGGCTGGCCTGTCCCTGCCTGCACCGTGCCACAAGCACAGGTGAGCCTTCTTCTCAGGGAGGGCAAAGGATTCGTCGGAGCGGAGCGGAGACACTGCGCCGCCGCAGGTCCCCGAAGGGGGCAGGTGCAAGCGAACCTCTATCAACTGATCCAGAGTTCAGGCTTT
>JAZDHO010000283.1:0-2363 GCA_043805815.1 Chloroflexota bacterium | reverse complement strand
CTCCTCGAGCTCTTCCTGGCCCCAGCGCAATTGTAAATAACCAGCCCAGTGCGACACCTGCCCCCGCAACGCCTGCAGCGATAACGTGCGGTGGTTGCCACGGATGTAAACGACGCTTTCATGGCAGGACATGCAGTGATTCTCGTAAAGCATCTGGCCACGTGTCGGCGCCGGAAGCGTTACCGGTTTTTGCCCGGGTGCAACCAATGCGGGGGCTTCCAGCGCCTGAACCGGCGGCACAGGCAAGACGCGTGGACTGCCCCAAGCCGTAACGACATATCCCAGCGCAAGCAACGCAGCGTAAACCGTGATTTTTGCCCGCATGAAGAACCCCAATCGTTGAAAGGCCGTGATTTCCCACAAGACGAGCGTCAAGCTCCAGGCGGCTTGACAGGAGCAGCCTTGAATTACAGTTCGCCCGGTTTGCCCGTTATTTTCGGCAACCTGAATCGCCCCGGGTTTCGTGGAGGCCATTTGGTTTAAGTGCAGGCCGTTGACTCGGCCTGTTCGGCGAGTTGCCGATAGTAGTTTGCCTCAGCTTCGGCGGGCGGGATATAGCCGATCGGTTCGAGCAGCCTGACGTGGTTGAACCACGCCACCCATTCCAGCGTCGCCAGTTCCACCGCCTCCCGCGTCTTCCACGGGCCGCGCCGGTGGATCAGCTCCGCCTTGTACAAGCCGTTGATCGTCTCGGCCAGCGCGTTGTCGTAGCTGTCGCCCTTGCTTCCCACGGAGGGCTCGACACCGGCTTCGGCCAGACGCTCGCTGTAACGGATGCTGACGTACTGCGAGCCCCGGTCTGAGTGATGCACGAGACTGCCATCGCGTTCGGGCTGACGGGCGTAGAGCGCCTGCTCCAGTGCGTCCAACACGAAGTCCGTCGTCATGCTTCGACTCACTCGCCAGCCGACGATGCGCCGGGCGTACACGTCGATCACGAACGCCACGTACAGCCAGCCCTGCCAGGTTGAGACGTAGGTGAAGTCCGAGACCCACAGCTGGTTCGGACGATCCGCCTTGAACTGGCGATTCACCCGATCCAGCGGACACGGCTGTTTGGGGTCGGGCACCGTCGTACGCACGACTTTGCCGCGTACCGCGCCGCGCAATCCCAGGCGGCTCATCAGGCGCTCAACGGTGCAGCGCGCGATGTCGGTGCCTTCGCGCTTCATTTGTCGCCAGACCTTGTCCGCGCCGTAGACCTGAAGATTGGCCTGCCAGACGCGTTCTATCTCGGGCATCAACACATCGTCGCGTTGCGCACGAACACAACGCAGAGCGGGATCGCGCTGGCGCGCAGCATGGCGCCGGTAGCCCGACGGGGCGACCTGCAAGACCTTGCAGATCGGCTCGACCCCGTAGGTGTCGCGATGCCAGTCGATGAAATCGTTCAGGACTTGAGTCGGCGGTCGAGCTCCGCCTGGGCGAAAAACGCGCTCGCCAGCTTGAGGATCTCGTTGGCGCGGCGCAATTCCTTCACCTCGCGCTCCAGGGCCTTGAGGCGTTCACGCTCGTCGCTGGTGACACCATCGCGCGTGCCAGTGTCGATATCGTGCTTTCTCACCCAGTCATGCAAGGTCTGTGGAACGCAGCCAATCTTCGGCGCAATCGATTCAATCGCAGCCCACAGCGATGGATACTCGCCACGGTGCTCCTGCACCATGCGGACAGCGCGTTCACGCACTTCAGGGGAATACTTGGGGGTGATCTTCTTGCTCTTCATGGCTCCATCTTCTCAAGGAAAGGAGCCTCCTCAAAACCCGGGGCGGTTCAGATGGCATCGGCAGGGTCGGTAATGTCTACGTTAGGAAAAGATGCAGCGTTACAGCGCTACATCGCGGGAATTCTTTCCGCACCGCCCATTACCAGGGAGCAAGCTGACAGCCTGTCCAGCAGACGGAAGCGATCAAAGCTGTCCGCCGAGGATGACAACAGCCTTGAGCGGTATTGGATTGAATGGTTTTACGGCGAGAAAGTGACGGAGCAGCTACTCCGGGACGATAAGCGCGGTAGGTATCGCAAACAGATAAAAATGCTGGAGGCCGTGCTCGCGAGTAAGGCGAAGGTAGGAAAGGTTTCTGCCGAGGCCAAGATACTCGCCCGACTCCTTGACGTATCTGGCCTTCTCGACGAAAACGGCGGACCCGACCCGGAAAAGGTCGTGAAGCTCGAATCGCTGGTGAAGTTCGTGACCTTCTGCGGTCGCAACAAAGTGAATATCGAGCGGCTCTTAGATGTGGCGGTGCGGAAAGATGTTAGGAAAAAACCGGTCGCGCAGTTAAACGCCTTTCTCGCCCTATGTGGTCTCAAGGTGACTAACTTCAACACGTCGAACAATGGGGACAACAAGGTTTACGAATACA
>JAZDHO010000282.1:0-2436 GCA_043805815.1 Chloroflexota bacterium | reverse complement strand
GGACCGCGGTGCCCTTGATGCGGCGCTGGCGTCTGACTTCCCGTGCGGCGGCTGGAGCCCTGAAGGCCGTCAGGCAGAGGACCACCCTATTCCGGACCGATACCCAGTTTCTGAACTGCCGGGTGCCAACTATCTCAGGCGCACACGCCAGAACGTCATCGACTCCGACGGCACTCTGGTAATCTACTTCACTGAGCTTACTGGCGGCACTCTGAAGACCGTCCAGTTCTGTGAATGCTTCAGGAAGCCGGCGCTGGTGCTGGATGGAAGCGAGCTTGACCCAGATACGGCCGCAAGCAGAGCCGCCGACTTTGTCCGGTCACTGGCAATCCGGACGCTCAACGTAGCTGGGCCACGCGAATCTGGTCACCCTGGCGCTCGAGCCTACGCGGAACAGGCTGTCCGCTGCCTGCTTCAGAACATCCGGTAATCATTGCGCCGGCCCCGGCCTTCCGACCAACGACTTGGTCATGTTGCGGGAGAAACGAATGCGAAACAAACTAATGCCAGCTCTTTACGCATTAACGGGCAAGTTGCAGCGTTAGTTGGACACTTTTTTTACGTCGCTGTGACAAAGTTGCAGCGTTAGTTGGACGCTCATGGTGTGCCTTTGAATGGTTTTTGGGGGCGAGGGTATGCAAGCTCACGTAGCAGCGGTTGGCGAGCGGGGTCACGTCGGCGTAGTGCGTAAAAACGGATGCGCTGATGCGTGAAGTCAACCTCGCAGCGAACGAGCCGATGAGGCCAATGTGGATCGACATGGAAGGTTCTGCCGAGCAGCTTGACGCTGCCATTGTCATCGCCGCGGCGCACGAAGATCAGGGTGCCCTTGAGTGGGGCGCCGAGGTTGAGGTTGAAGCCCTTGGGGAAGCTGCGCCGCTTGGGGGCGGCTTCTCGTCGGCCAGCAGTTTTGGTGCGATAGGCCACGATGTAACGCGCGGAGACGGCCACCAAGGTTGCTACATCGGGGCAGCGGTGGCGCCGCCAGACCTTGCTTTGCCACAGGGCGTTGAAGCCTTCAATGGCATTCTGGAAGCCCGGCTCGCGCGGTGGGGCGAACACCGGGACAACCCCCAGTGCCAGACACAGCCTGGTGATACGCCCGACGGTGTCGGCGAACTGATGGGCTCCCTGGAAGATCGTGTCGTTGTCAAACTGTGCGTAGGTGGGCAGCCCCTCGCGGCGCCAGTGCTCGATCAGGGCTTGCAGCGTAGCCCGTGCGCTGGGCCGCTCCATGATCCAGGCCTGGACCAGTGCGCCGTGCAGGCTCGTGCCGGTGAGCACATCGACCAGCGGCCCTGCGGCGATCTTCAGGTCCTCAATGAAATCGAAGCTGTCGAGCTCGGCTTGTCCGGCGGCCAGATCGGGCAGATACCAGCCCTTGGGGGGTGCCGGCCGGCGTTGCCGATGCACGCCATCGAGTACCCCGTGACGCGCAAGCACCCGGTAGATCGTCGTGCGCTCAGGGACTCGCTGAACCGATCCACCCTCATGCAACGCCAAGCCGATCGCGTCGGGTCCGTACTCGCCCAAGACGCTTTTGTCCCGCAACGCACGGCGCGTGCTCAGAATGCGCTGCTCCAGCCGGGCAGGCGTGCGGTTAGAGGCTCGACCGGGCTTTCGGTTTGCAAACGCCATCCGATCAAGGCGTCTACCGCGAGCAAGCGCCACCCAGTAGGCCGCTGCGCCACGGCTTACCCTGAATTGCGTCGCTACCGAGCGCAAGCTTCGCCCCAAGCGAACCGCCTGAACAAGCTGGCGGCGGCGTTGTTCGACCGAAGGTTTTTAGCCATCACTCTCACCTATCGAAATCAGAGAACCCTACAGCAAGCGCGCGCGCGATACGATGCATCCGGGCTAATCCGGCGACCCGCAGCCCCGAGCGCGAGTTGGCGCGCGGGAGAAATTCCGGTCGCCCTACGGGCTCCCTCCATTTCCCCCGCGCAATGACTATCGTGCATTCGGTGTCCAACTAACGCTGCAACTCAAGTGTCCAACTAACGCTGCAACTCCGCCTTTTACAGCTTCACTAAATTAGTCGCGGGCATCTCTTGGGAGGAGGAGTCTGGACTGGGCATAAGAGTACCTATGCGCAGTCCGGGATGTCATCATGTGCATTCTGCCCGTGCGTTCCGGGCCTCGTTCCGCCAATGGCGGGCGCTGGGCGGGTTGAATTTCCTTTTCGTGCGTTCAATTTAGGAGAAAGCTGATGCAACCTGTTCTTGCAAGATCGGCGGTAGTGGCTGGCATGTTAGCCGTGACTGCCCTGTATCCGGTCGTCTCACCGGGACAATCGAGCAGCACGAATTTGCCCAAGCTGATCAAGATCGTCGTCCCGTTTGAGCCGGGTGCCAGCAACGACATTTTTTCGCGGTTGCTCGCCCCAAAGCTCGGTGTTCGGATCGGCGGCACGGTCGTGGTGGAAAACCGGACCGG
>JAZDHO010000281.1:0-16886 GCA_043805815.1 Chloroflexota bacterium | reverse complement strand
CCCGGGAATGCTGCGACCACGGTGACTTCCATAGTCGGGGATGAGGCGGACATATTCTCCGTCCATGAGTGGCGAAGAGATCATGAAATCGGCGGAGGCCCGGTTGCATGCAATGGGGATGTTCCACACGGCCGCCATGCGCAGCAATGCCTTCACGTCGGGATCGTGCGGCATGGGTTCAAGCGGGTCCCAGAAGAAGATCAGGAAGTTGATCTGATCGTTCACGATCATTGCGCCAACTTGCTGATCGCCGCCCAACGGGCCGCTCTGCAGCCTGTTGACTTTGAACCCGAGCTCGCGTTCCAGTAGATCGCCGGTGGTTCCGGTGGCATATAGTTCATGGTGTGCGAGCAAGTCGCGGTTGAATCTCGCCCACCCAACAAGATCTGACTTCTTGTTGTCGTGTGCAACCAGCGCAATGCGTTTGTCCGGCAACATCGGCATCTCTCTGTGTGTCATCCGAATCTCCGTTCCCGTAGTTATGGTAGTATAGCATGCGGATTCCGCGGCATCCATAGCAACCTGTCAGCAAGCCGTGAGGAGGGTCGGTGCTTTCCCACCTGAAGGACATAGTCATCGGGCCAGCCCTGCCGACGCAGGCCTCTGGCGGCCAGCGGCTCAACAAAATCCGGGGGCTCGCGGCGTTCTCGCCAGATGCCTTGGCTTCCATTGCCTACGCCAACCAGGAGATCTACCTTGGCCTGATCGTGGCAGGCAGCGCCGGCCTTGTGTACGGCTGGCCCATCAGCCTGGCGATTGCGGGCCTACTAGGCATTGTGGCGCTGTCGTACTTTCAAACCATCCATGCGTATCCTTCTGGCGGCGGCTCCTACATAGTTGCCCGCTCGAATCTTGGAAATTTGCCCGGGCTGGTCGCAGCCTCGGCACTGCTGATCGACTATCTGCTGAATGCGGCGGTAAGCCTGACCGCGGGCGTTGCTGCCATCGCTTCTGCGTTTCCGGAATTGTGGCCGTATCGAGTGGCTCTCGCCCTTTTCCTGCTCGTGGTGATCACACTGCTCAACTTGCGTGGCGTGCAGGAGACAGGGACGGTCATGGCGGTTCCGGTCTATTTCTTTATTGCGACCTACCTGGTATTGATCCTTGTGGGGTTCATTCGCCTTCTTGGGCAGGGACCAGCCGAGGTGCAGGCCACGTCCATTCCCGCAACCCAGACTCTGACGCTCTTCCTGATTCTGCACGCTTTTTCGACGGGAAGCACGGCACTCACGGGGGTGGAGGCCATCAGCAACGGAGTGCCAGCGTTCCAGAAGCCAGCAGCACGAAATGCCGGACGAACGCTCATGGTGATGGCGTTCTTGATGGCGACGCTTTTTCTGGGCACGAATGCACTCACGCACTTCTTCTCGGTGACAGCCGGGCCGCAGGAGACCATTCTGTCTGCGCTGGCGCGGCACCTGGTCGGAGTAAACGCGTTCTACTACATCATCCAGTTTGCTACCCTTGCCATCCTGACAGTAGCAGCCAACACAAGCTTTGCCGGATTCCCTCGGCTTGCCGCCATTTTGGCGGGCGATGCCTATTTGCCGCGGCAATTGAGCAGCCTCGGAGACAGACTGGGCTTTACCAACGGGGTCGTTCTGCTGAGCGTCGGCACTGCCGCGCTCATTGTGTTGTTTGCGGGAGAGACCCATGCTTTGGTGCCTCTCTTTGCTGTTGGAGCCTTTCTGGCATTCACACTATCGCAGGCAGGAATGGTTCTGCACTGGATCAAGGAGGGAGGCCCATCTTCGTACGGCAAGGCCCTCATCAATGGACTCGGATGCACCGCCACCGGCATCGCGCTCATCGTGGTTGGCTTCAGCAAGTTTGCTGAGGGGGCATGGGTCACAATTCTTCTGATCCCAATGATCGTCCTGGCTTTCCAGCGCGTCCACAGCCATTACCAAGAGGTCCGCAGCCAGCTCTCCTTACACGGGTTGCCGCCATCGCTGCGGCCAGTAGCCCCGGCGCGAGTGGTGATCCCCATCTCGGGCGTGCACCGCGGTATCGTCAATGCCGTATTGTTCGCTCAATCCATATCTTCTAAAGTAACGGGCCTCTATGTTGAACTGGAACCTGGGGGGGGCGCCAAAGTGAAACGCGAATGGAGGGAGTGGTGGCCGGATCTGCCCATCGTTGTCGTTCCATCCCCATATCGCTCCCTGGTGGGGCCGTTGCTCGAATATCTGGAGCGCACGGATGCCGAGCACAACGATGGCCAATTGGCGGTCGTTGTGCTTCCAGAATTCGTGACATCGCACTGGTGGCAGAATTTGCTCCACAATCAGACCGCGCTTCTCATCAAGGCCGCGCTGCTGTACGGCCGACGCAAGGCGCGCGGGGAGAGACTTGTTGTTGATGTGCCTTATCATCTCAGGAAGTAGCTCACAAGCCCCGTAGAGAGTGATGCAAACACTCCGCATCGGTTTTCGCATTGGCCTGCTGGCTGTGTTGGCCGCAGGTTGCGGCCCGATTCCGAGCTCGATCACAATCAACCTGGCGGATAACACCCAGGGCGTCGAAGCCATTGTGCAGGCCACGATTCAGGCGATGACGGCTCAAGCCGGCGGCCAAGCGGCGGCCACACCGTCTCCGGCCCCCTCCGGCGATCGAATGGGCAGTATTTCCGGCTCGCCAAATTATCCGTCCGAGTCCCTGCCGGCCATGCATGTGACCGCCTTTCAGGTCGGCACTCAGAACTACAGGTATGTCAGCACCAACTACGGCAAACAAACGTTTCGAATCGACGACCTCGCGCCAGGCACTTATCATGTGGTTGCCTACACCATTGGCAGCCAGGGCTTTCCGGCGGGTCTGGTGGGAGGATATACCCAGGCTGTTCCCTGTGGGCTGAGCGTGAACTGCAACGACCACATTCTGATCGACATCTCCGTTGCTGCAGGTCAGGCAATCACAGGGATCAACCCGGCCGACTGGTACCTCGTCGACGATGCATTCCGGCCGTTTCCGGGTCCGGCCTCGCCGACGGCTGGTAGGGGAACCATCAATGGAACGCTCATGTATCCGTCGAGCGGCATACCCGCCCTGCGAATCGTCGCCTTCCAGGTTCCGGGAAATGCGTACTATTTCGTCGATACGGTTGTCGGCCAATCCAGCTACACCATTGAGAGCTTGCACGTCGGCACATACCACGTCGTGGCTTATGTTAGGTCAGGTGGGCATATTCTCCCGGCCTGGCAGGTGGCTACTCACAGATGGTGCCGTGCGGCCTCAAGCATGAATGCAGTAATCACACGCTGATAGATGTGAGCGTCGCCGCCGGCACCACGACGACGGGCGTGGATCCCAACGAATACTACGCCAACCCTGGAGCTTTTCCGGTGAATCGTGCCCCGTAGGGCAGTCACCTCGTGTTTGTGATAGAATAGAACGCACGTTCTTTTCAATTTCGAGGCGCAATGACCTTCAGACTTCGAGCCCCCTTTCAACCGACAGGAGATCAGCCGGCCGCGATTGCGCGGCTGATCGACGGTGTTCGGGCCGGTTGCCGAGATCAGGTGCTGCTCGGAGCAACCGGAACAGGCAAGACTTTCACGATCGCATCGGTGATCGAAGGGATACAGATGCCAGCCCTCATTATGGCGCACAACAAGACGCTGGCAGCTCAACTCTATGCGGAATTCCGGGAGTTCTTTCCTGACAATGCGGTCGAGTATTTTGTCTCATACTACGATTACTATCAGCCGGAGGCCTACGTTCCGCGCCATGACCTCTACATTGAGAAGGAGACAGAGATTAACGAGGAGATAGAGCGCCTCAGACTGGCGGCCACGGCGTCGCTGGTTTCAAGGCGTGATGTCATCATCGTGGCATCGGTGTCCTGCATCTACGGCCTTGGCAGTCCTGAGGAGTTTGGCCGGGGAACTGTGACCATGAAGGTGGGGGAGCTGTATCGGCGCAATGCGTTGATCCGGCAGCTCGTAGAGGCGCAGTACCAGCGAAATGACGTAGAGCTAAGGCCGGGCAACTTTCGCGTCCGGGGCGACACGCTCGAGATCATCCCTGCGTACGAGGAAAAACGCGGCTATCGCATCACGTTCTTTGGCGATGAGGTCGAAAGGATCATCCAATTCAGCCCGCTGACCGGTGAAGTCTTTGCAGAGCCCGAAGAGCTCTCCGTCTTTCCGGCCAAGCACTACCTCACGGAAGCAGAGAAGCTCAAGACAGCCCTGCACGATATCGAG
Source organism: Chloroflexota bacterium (assembly GCA_043805815.1). GTDB lineage: Bacteria > Chloroflexota > Anaerolineae > Anaerolineales > Villigracilaceae > Fen-1038. Next base: position 12,678 of record JAZDHO010000281.1, on the reverse strand, counting down.
TCGGAACTTGAGGACCGCGTGGCGCTCTTCAAGGTGGAGGGCAAGCTCATCGAGGCGCAGCGACTTGAGCAAAGGACGCGCTACGACCTGGAGATGCTGAGGGAAGTTGGATACTGCTCAGGGATCGAAAACTACTCGCGCCATTTGGACCGCCGCGCTCCCGGCACGCATCCGTGGACCATGATCGATTTCCTTCCCAGTGAGTACCTGCTCGTCTTGGATGAAAGCCACATGACCGTGCCTCAGATCCGAGGAATGTACAACGGCGATCGAGCTCGCAAGGAGACGTTGGTGGAATACGGCTTTCGGCTGCCAAGCGCTGTCGACAACCGCCCGCTGAGGTTCGATGAATTTGAAAAGGTCATGGGTTTCACCATCTATACGTCTGCGACCCCCGGACCGTACGAGATGCAGAAAACCGATGTGATCGTTGAGCAGATCATCAGGCCGACCGGACTCGTCGATCCCGAAGTGGAGATTCGCCCCACCAAGGGTCAAATTGATGATCTCCACGGCGAGATCCGGAGGCGCACGGAGGTTGGGGAGCGCGTGCTGGTGACCACGCTCACAAAGAGGATGGCTGAGGACCTCGCGGACTACCTGAAGGAGCTGGGAATGAAGGTCCACTACCTTCATTCGGAAGTTGAAACGCTCGAACGCATCGGGATCCTCCGAGACCTTCGGCTGGGTGTATTTGATGTTGTCGTGGGCATCAACTTGTTGCGAGAGGGCCTGGATCTTCCGGAGGTCTCGCTGGTGGCGATCTTGGACGCGGACAAGGAGGGATTCTTGCGATCTGGGACTGCCCTGATCCAGACGATCGGCCGCGCCGCACGGCACGTCAATGGACGCGTCATCATGTACGCCGATCGCGTGACCGATTCGATGAGCATGGCCATCAACGAGACGAATCGTCGGCGGGCGAAGCAGCTGAAGTACAACGAGGAGCACCATATTGTGCCGGCCAGCATCCACAAGGCGATCCGTGACCTTACCGATCAGCTCTCCGCAGCCGGGCGGGAAAAGGCCATGGCCATCGGCGAAGACAGGGCCGAATATCGCGCCAGGCACGACAAGACATCGCGAGACGAGCTGCAGAGGATGATCTCCGAGCTTGAGACGCGAATGAAGGAGGCTGCGAAAGCCCTTCAGTTTGAGCAGGCGACGGCCCTGCGCGACGAACTGTATGCGCTTAAGGGGATCCTGGCGGATGAGGCTGAGCTCAAGCCGTGGGAGCGCATCAGGCTGCTCACTGGTGAGGAGTAGTCAGGCTCCATGCAGGCGCGCGCCGGCACGCCCCCTGGTGGGACGCGACATGCTCAGCCCCACCCGATGAGCCGTGCGAGGCTGGCAGTGATGAATGTCACGGCCAATGCCGTGCCGATAGTGATCACGACGCTGAGCGTTGCCCACTTCAGGCTCTTAGTTTCGTTGTAGATCGTCATGATCGTCGTGGCGCACGGATTGTGGAGCAACGAAAAGAGCATCAGGTTGACTGCAGTAAGCATTACCCAGCCGTGCTGATCCACAAGCAGCGTGCGCAAGTCGGTCAGGCCCGGGATATCGGTCATCATGCCCACGCCTGTATATACCATCATCATAGTCGGCACCACGATCTCGTTGGCAGGGATGGCAATGATGTAGGCCAGCAGGATCACCCCGTCCAATCCGAGGAGCACTCCAAAAGGATTAAGGAAATTCGCCACATGCTGGGCGAGGCTGGTCCCCTGCACGAACACATTGCCCAGGATCCAGATGATCGCGCCCGCCGGCGCGGCAGTCTGCATGGCGCGCCACAGCACGAAGATGGTCCGATCGATGAGGGAGGTGTAGAGGATCTGACCGATCTTCGGACGACGGTAGGGGGGAAGTTCCAGGGTGAAGGCCGAGGCTTCGCCCCTCAATAGAGTTCTGGAAAGGGCCCACGAAACTAGCAGCGTGAAGAGGACTCCAATGAGAACCACGGCGACGACCGACCCTGCGGCGGCGAACGATGCAAAAGCCGGCGGGAATGCAGCCCCAACGAAGACGGTGGCCAGCATGATCAAAGTGGGGAATCGCCCGTTGCACGGCACGAAATTATTCGTCAGGATCGCGATCAGCCGCTCGCGGGGCGAGTCGATCACGCGGGTGGCGATTACCCCGGCTGCATTGCAGCCGAAGCCCATGGCCATCGTAAGGGATTGCTTTCCATGTGCGCCGGCCTTCCTGAACAACCAGTCGAGGTTGAACGCCACGCGCGGCAGGTAGCCGAAGTCCTCCAGGATCGTGAACATCGGGAAGAAGATCGCCATGGGTGGGAGCATGACTGAGATAACCCAGGCCAGTCCGCGGTAGAGCCCGTGCCACAGAAAGCCGGTCATCCACCAGGGAATGCCGACCTGGGTGAAGAGAGCGGAGCCCTGATCCTCGATCCAGAACAGGCCGGTGGCGATCATCTGAGAGGGCACGTTGGCGCCCTGGATTGTGAGCCAGAAGAGCACCGCCAGCAGCAGCAGCATGATCGGCAACCCGAAAATCGGTGAGGTCACGAGCCGATCGATTCTCTGGTCGAGATCATACACTTTCGCGCTGCTCGTCTTGACCGCCCTCGCAGCGATCGATTCCGCTTCTGCGTACAGCGATCTCACGATCTCGTCTCGGAATCCAGTCGAAAGAGTGCTGCGCAGTGCCTCGGCTCTGACGATTACGTCGTTGGGTCCTACCGCGACCTCAGCCATGCTACTGTCTACCTTCCAGTGCCATCTTGCCGCTGAAGCGGGTTTCCGCCGCCTGCTGACGGGCGACAAGCTTGGACAGCTCACCGCTCTCGAGCGCTTGTTGAACCTTTACGTCGCCATCCAGTAACCGGATCGCAAGCCACCGGGCGTTGGGCACCCCGGGGGCAACTTGCTTGAGCAGGGGCGTGAGTTCACTGACCGCTCGCCGAAACTCCGGCGTACCTTCCACTCGCAGCGGCTGGGTCTCAACGGCGCCCTCTATCACCTGGGCAACCGAGGAAAGCAATGTGCGGATACCTTCGCCAGTGCGGGCCACGATGGGAATGGCGGGTACGCCAAGATCACGCGCCAGCGTACGCGTGTCAACCTCCACGCCCCGGCGCCTCGCCTCGTCCATCAGATTCACTGCCACGACGACCCGATCGGTGATCTCGACCACCTGCAAGACGAGGTTCAGGTTTCGCTCAAGCGCGCTTGCGTCCACGACAACGATCGTGCAATCCGGCTGGCCAAACAGCATGAAATCACGCGCCACTTCCTCATCCTGGGAAGCAGACAGCAGTGAGTATGTTCCAGGGAGGTCGACCAGCTTGTAGTTCATTCCGTTGAATTGGAATCCACCTTCAGCGCGCGTGACCGTTTTGCCAGGCCAGTTGCCCGTGTGCTGCCTTAGTCCTGTCAGGGCATTGAATAGCGTGGATTTGCCCGTGTTCGGATTCCCTGCAAGTGCCAGCACTCGGTCGTAGTTGGTCATGCTCATGCCCATCTGCTCCAACTCGGTGAATGCCGGACAGGTGCTGCAATCCTGCGCGGCTGCCAATTTGCGCTGGCGATTCATTGTGTCTGCCTCGCACTTTGCTCATGCCGGGTGCCATTGTCCGCGTGCTGTACCGGCTCCACTATCTTGACCCAGATGCCCTGGGCTTGCTCTTGGCGCAGCGCGATCAAGGTGCCCCGCACCCGATATCCTCGCGGATCCCCAAAGAAGGTCTGCAGCTCTGGATAGATCAACGTCCCGGGAGTCAGGCCCAGGTCGAGGAAGCGGCGCCGAGTGAATCCTTGGACCGCCTCGTCCAACATGACAATTTCGGCGCGCACATTCTGGCCGATCTCCGTCAGCGGCACGGCCGCCCGCTTCAAGAACTCGCTCCTGGGCAGGCTGGAGACATGCACGTTCGATGCCACGGCCGGAGCGAGGCGGTACTCGTGCTCACCATCGCTCAGGACAATGCGCTGCGCCGTGCGTTCCAGGATGCGGATGGTCTGGCCGAGACGCAGTCCGGCCGCCAGGATCTGCTCGAATGCGAGAGCGGGTTCATCCTCGAGGTGCACAATCTGTGCGGGCTCGTTGATTTGCCAGGCAGTGAGGGGCGTAGCGTCTGGTTTGGGCAGGGATCCGGTCCGCGTCGGGATGGGATCGCCGTGGGGATCGCGAGTCGGGTAGCCAAGTGCCGCATCCATGTCGTCCAGCTGTGCCGCCGTCAGCCCGTGTTCTCGGCGATGCGCCTCGCGGTGGATCCGGACTAGCGGCATGCGGGCTTCATCGGCAAGGAATCGCTCCCACAGGCGATGTGCCCGGAGGACATGCAGGGCCCAGCGTTCACCATCCGCCGTCAGGCCCAGGGTCGCGCCGCGCGACTCCATCAGCCCTTGCGATTCCATACCTTCGATGAGGCGGGTCACTCTCGCCCGGGACGAACCCAGGAATTCTGCCAGCGATTCGGGAGACGCGCGGCGATCCTGCTGTTCGCGTTCAAGGAGGTGTTTTAGCGCATCCTCGACGCGTTCTCGCTCCTGCGACGCCAGCCACGTCTTGTAGATGGCCAGCATACCCACACGGGGCAGGAATGCAGCCCCGACCACGAGCAGTAAGATGAGTATCCAGATGTAGGGTTGCATCATTGTGCTCTTCCGCCTGCTAGGCTATTTCCCTTGTTTGATGCCGTGTGTCTTCTCAACGTAGACCCGCTGCGTGAGAGCAGGCCCCAGGGTGATGTTCTGCTTATGTCCATGCACCTGGAGAATCACAAGCTCATCGCAGTCTGTGAGGGACACAACCCTTAGCTTGGATCCGATCTGCACCCCAATGGCGTTCAGATGCCTCAGGGCGACGCTGTCGCGCCCCTCCACACGGCGCACAATGGCCTCCTGTCCGGCCACGAGGCTGGAGAGAGGAACGCTTCGATCCGGAGGCATGACGAGGTCAGATGAGGGGATCGGCTCCCCGTGCGGATCACGCACCGGATTTCCCAAGGCGTGAGAGATCCTTCTTTCCATGTCCTCGGACATCACGTGCTCCATCTTCTCTGCCTCGCCGTGCACTTCGTCCCACGAGTATCCCAGAGTCTGCACCAGCCAAGTCTCCAGAAGCCGATGGTGGCGAATTACCTGCAAGGCTGCCCGCCTGCCGCTGCCGGTAAGACGAACGCCTTGATGCTTCTTGTAAGAGACAAGAGCCGGTCTGACCGCAGCCAGCTTTTGGAGCATGCCGGTGACCGAAGCCGCCGAGACTCCCAGCCTTGCCGCGATCGCGTTCGTGGCCGCAGGCTCTCCAGCGTCAGTTAGTTCATAGATGCTCTTCAGGTAGTCCTGGATGGAATACGTGAGAGCAGGTGCAGAGCTTACGCGTCCCATGTGCCTACTTGATTAGCAGCCCCGTGATCCACAGGACCAGCATCCCGGTGACCACCCCCGCATAGACCAGTGGCGAAGAAGCCTGCGCTGCCGGATCCTTCTGCAGCAATTTCGATATTGCGTAGATGACTTGGAATATGGCGCCGGCTCCGATCGCGAGAAACAGAACGGCGAGCAGCGGCGAGGGCGCGTAGCCGCCAATCCAGGCCCCAAGGATCGCCGGCGCTCCCGCAATCAGTCCCAGGAGGGCGAGCCTTCTTAGGCCTGGCTGCTCGCGCAGCAGCGGCGCCACAACACCCAGGCCTTCTGTGATGTTTTGAATGATGAAACCAACCACCAAGAATCTGCCCAGAGCGAATTCCCCAATATTGTAGGCCGCACCGATCGCCAGGCCCTCGCCCAGGTTGTGGAAACCAATCCCGACCGCAATGATGAAGGAGATGGCAATCCGTCGCTCGGTCTCACCACCGGTGGCAACTCGCCGCTTCTTTGAGATTGCCTCCAGCAGTAGCGCGGTCGAAATGACCCCGATCGCAATCAGCCCCGTTCCCTGAAACGCGTCAGGCAGCGTGAGGGATGCTTCGCGGGCCTCGAAAAGCGTGTCCACACCGAGGAAGACAAGCAGGCCCACCGTCGCTGACATCAGAAACGCCAGGGCTCGGCGTCCCATCCTTCGTAGAGCCGGGAACCACAGGATCCCAAGGAAGACGGGGATGACGCCAACATACAGGCCAATCAACGTGAATCCCAGGAACGTCCGTGGTGAAGGTTCGGGCGTCTCCACAGCAAGTGGTATCTGCGTGTCGAAGCCGATCGCATTGGACGAGAGCAGCCGGATCGCATAGGGCTCGCCATAGGACCACATGTAGTCGAGGTTGACGGTAGCCCTGCCAAGGCGCGGTATCGTTGCGGCCGGGCTCACATTGAATGGCCACACCGCGTCATTGACGACCACCTGAGAGATCGTGATTGACTCAGGTCCTGTGTTTCGGACGATCAAGTGAATGCGGCCGCGTTCAAGGGTGTAGCGCTCCACCAACAGGTTCTCGATGGGAGCGGCGGACTCAAGCTTCGTGTTGGCGGCGGTGCCCAAGAACACAGCAATTACGGCGACCAGGGCCAGGATCGGCAGCAAGAATAAGGCAGCTGTCTTGAGGTCGAATGCCTGTCCGGATCTCGGGTCTGAGGTCATCGGTGACTCTCGTTCTAAGGCAACACTTCAAACATGCCGGTCCAACCGAGTTCCGCGAATTCGGTGACGTGGGCGTGAAACATGTACATGCCGGGAAAGTCATACTTGAATTCCAGGATACCGCGCTGCGCCTGACCCTGTATCACCGTATCGGTGAATTCGGCGGGGATAAGGCTGGTTCCGGTGGGGTAGTAGTGGAAAAAGCTGGCGTGCAGATGGAAGGAATTGATCGGATCGAACTCCAGGATGTTGACCAGATAGATTCGCACGGACTCGCCCGCGCGAACCTGGATGGGATGATTCTGGTAGTGAAAGGGGATGCCGTTCACGGCGTAGAAATCGTTGGTGTCATCGAAGTCAACATCAATGCCGCTCATCACCATCACCATCTCGTGATCGATTGGCGGGCGACCGACCTTCGGATCGACGATAAACGCACCGTAGAGCCCCTTAGCGATGTGCCGCGCAAGCGGAAAGGCATGGCAATGATACAGATGCAATCCAAACGGACCTGCGTCGAATTCGTACATGAACTGGCCGCCCGGCTCAACGGTACCCTGGGGTGGAACGCCGTCCATTTCCGCTGGGTGGAATCCGTGGAAGTGCATGGTGTGCGGATGATCGCTGCCGTTCTTGAAAATGATACGAAGGCGGTCCCCTTCGGTGCAGCGCAGGGTTGGGCCAGGAATGCGCCCGTTGAACGTCCATGCCGGGAATTCGATCCCTGGAACCACCTCAATACTCCGGTTGTAGGAAACGACCTCCCACTCGCGAAGAGTCCGGCCATTCGGGAGTGTGGACACGGTACCGTAGTCGAAGTCCTTAAGCACGTCACTTGGATTGAAGCCATTCTTCTCATGGTCAACCTCGCCAACGGTGCCCGGTATCGGCTCGCTACCCCCGGTGAACGTCGCAGGATGGGCGCTGCCCGCAGTTGAATGCTGCGCGGGAGCTGGTCCTGCAGGGGTGCAGGCGGCCGCTGCAGCTGCCCCCGCCACCAGATAGCCGCCCGCCCGCAGGAAGTCCCGTCTGGAAACTGCTTTCATGATACCTCGCTCTGCTCTTGTCGCCACTAAATACAAATTTTGGTACACCTAAATTATTGTAGCGCAAGCTTGGCTGGTTGTCAATGGGTACGCGCGCAGGACAACTTGTCAACCTACCTCGTCGCCACGACCACAAGGACAATGCTGGCATGTACTTCGATCCGATGGATTGCCACCTGGAAACCGGCATTCAGCAGTGGCCGCTCGAGCCTCGTGCCAATGGTCAGTTCCACTGCCGGCGGTGTCTGCCGGGTGACGACAAAAAGCCATGCTGCTGCCCGCTCGACCTGCTTTCTGCCCACGATCCAGGCCACAGGCAGAACGATGAGGCAACCGCCAGGCCTCAAGACGCGATGGATTTCAGAGAGCGTTTCCTGGTCGTAGATGAATTCTGTTGGAAAGGTCGACACAATACAATCGAAACTCGCAGTACTAAGCGGTAATCGCTGGGCCAGGCCTCGTATGAGTCCGGCTGGCGCAGTGCCCGACTTCATCGTACGCCGCCTGGCCAGCATCGCCATCTCACTGGATTCGTCCAACCCGAAGGCTCGGCTGCTTTCGCGTCCTGCGAGCGCCTCCAGCAGGCGCCCGGTGCCGTGTCCGAGTTCAAGGATGCGTCGCCCGTTGATGAAGGGCAGGACGGCTTCGATCCAGGTCTGCCAACGACCCAGCGAAACCGCGGCGGCCACCGAGTCGTAGGCGAACGCCAGGTCATGGTAAATGTGCTGGAAGAAGAACCGCAAGAGGCGTCCGAGCATTCTGTGGGGGAGTCGATTGGAGGCCGGCGGATCAACCTCCGACGAGGCCACCCGGGCGCCGAAAAAAAAGGGTCCGACCGGCATGGGGTCGAACCCTTATCTTAATCATTGGGGGGCTATCAGGCTGCGCCGGATTCTCCACCCGGTTTCTTCGCGGTAGATTTCCGGACAGCGTCGAGAGCTCCTTCGCCCCGCGTGCGGACTTCTCTGGCGAAATCCTCTGCCCGGCTGCGGGCTTGTTTGGCCAGTTCCTCCGCCCGAGCCCGAGCCTCCGTAGCGGCGGCCTCTGCGCGCGCCAAGGCCTCCTCGGCACTCTCCGCGGCGCGATCGCGAAGTTCGATGCTCTTGTCGCGGATCAAGGCGCGAGTCTCCTCTCCGCTCTGAGGGGCGAACAGCAGGGAAACGACTGCGCCCGTAAGTCCACCAACAATGAATCCGACAAGGAAAGCGCCAAATTCATCACGATCCGAAGACATGGGATCTGCTCCTTTCGGTCTTACTTCTGCTTGATTCCTATCAATTCTAACACACGACGCAGGCTGGCGAGATAGCTATTGAGCTTGATCACGGGCTCCACCACGCTTTCGCCCAGAAATTCCGCCGTGCCCCGCAGTGTGTTCACGGTTTCGCTGGTCGCCTCCAGAATTGGCCGGAGTTCATTCTGCAGCAGGTTTATCAGACTCGCCATCTGCACGAGTAGGACAACGAGGGCTACGCCGATCACCAGCGATTCTAGCGACACCACGATGATGAAAATATCCCGCCAGCGTTCTGTGGGCGTACCCGGTTGCAGCAGGACATAGACTGCCAGGATTAATATCGCCACAAGGACGACGGCGGCGGCAACTGCCGCGACTATCAGGGTTCGAGTTTGTCGATTCCGCGCACGCTCGGCCGCGAGGCTGCTGGGGCTCAGCGTCGACAGAATTCGCGGACCATCCTGTTCAGGTGAGCGTCGGGAGGACATGCAGTGATTATAGCATCGTGCGGACGGTCCCGGACCGCGGCCGGCGGTTGCTGGCTGCCTAAGCCCTGTCCTTGACGATTGGCGTCGTGGGTAGTACCCTGCGAGCCGTGGTCCGATGCCCGGGCTACGACCTGACGCCGTAACCGTTCCCTTGGCCGGCTGGGCCTTGGGGCGGCCAGCCGCGGCTTGAGATTGTGCAAGGGAGGAGTCACCAGGTGGCGGTTAGCATAGCCGGAATTATGATGAGCCTGCCGTCCGTGTTCGCCCCGGAAAAGGCAGAAGGCGTGGAGGCTGTCGTGCATTTCAAGTTCACGGGCGCCGAGGCTGGCGAGTGGAACGCGACTATTCGCGACGGCCAATGCCAAGTGGCACAAGGCATTCCGCGCTCCAGGCCTACTCTCAGCCTGGCCGCCGATTCGTCCGACTTTGTCAGAGTCGTCGCGGGCGAGCTGGACGGCATGCAGGCTTTCATGGACGGCACGCTGAAGGTCACGGGGGACATGCTCGTCGCTCGCAAGCTCGTCAAGCTATTCAGGATGCCTTAGTCCGGGATTCCGCCAGCAGAAGTTGCTGCGGTCTACTACCTCAGGTGCGACGGCAGAAGGAGCGACGCGCGGGAACGCGCCCAGTCCCGATGGTCTGAGGGCGCCCTCCTGCGTTCAGGTACCGAGCCACTTTGTGATCTCCTGGCCGATGTTGGCAGACGGACCTTGGCGCATGGTGCATCGGGGCACCGAGTCAAGGAACAGCCTTCCGTACTGCTTGCTGATGACTCGCCGATCGAGAATCGCCACAACGCCACGGTCCGAGGCCCTACGGATGAGACGCCCAAATCCCTGGCGGAACTTCAAGATCGCCTCTGGCACCAGGTAGTCTCGGAACGGGTCCTCAAAGGTTTCCGAGCGTGCAGCGATCAGTGGGTCTGTGGGAACGTCAAACGGCAGCTTGGCAATGAACAGCACGGAAAGGGCCTCGCCGGGAACGTCGACGCCCTCCCAAAATGAGCGCGTTCCTAGTAGGACCGCGCGTTCGGCGGCCTTGAATGACTCGAGAAGCACGTTAGGTGAGGCCCCTTCGCCGTGCTCGTACACCAGGATCTCCTCTCTCGCCAGGGGCGCAGAGATGGCCTGAGCGGCCTTCTTGAGCGCGGCGTACGACGTGAAGAGCGCAAGCGTGCGCCCACCGGCAGCGCGCGCTGCGGCGATCAGGGCCCGGTGCAAGGCCGGTTGGTACTGAGGCGCATTTGGCTCCGGGATATCGTTGGCGACGAACAGGAGCGTGGAGTTCTCATAGTCGAACGGCGAGCCAAGCTGCATCTCATCGGCTTCGTCGGCCCCAAGCGTGCTTCGTAGGTACTGAAACTCACCGTGTGCGGTCAGGGTGGCGGAGGTAAGGACGATCGAGGCTTTCTCGTGCCACAAGACCTTCTCGATGAGCGGACCGACGCGAAGAGGTGCCGCATTCAGGGATAGCCCGTTGCCGGATGGTCTGACCTCGATCCAGTAGACCTGATCCGGCGATGGCCTGCCGATGATGGCGGAAATCTGCAGCTCCGCTTCTGCCAGGCGATGGCATGCCGTGCTGAGATCCGAGATGACGTCTTCGAGATCCTCGGTTCCGGCTGCATACATGGCCGCGGCAGCCTCGTGGATCTCAGAAAGCGATGCGATCAGGAGCCGAAGAGACTCGCCTGCGGCATCCCAGGCGATTTCCACGGTGTCCCATCCCGGCAGCGTCCGTGTGGCCGGCAGGATGCGCGCCTGCCAGGCATACGGGCTCGGCTGATCCTGTTCCCGCTGGCCCGCCGCAAAGTCCGACAGCCGATCATAAAATTCGCGGGTCAATTGCTCGATGCGAAACGCCATATCCGTCGCGCGGGTCACCCGGGGCTGCAGCAGTCCCAGGTCCGCGGGTCCCAGGGCTCGGTGGGCAATAGTAACTAGATGCCCAAGTATTCCCGAGCCGGAACCGCCGATCTCCTTCAGCATGCGCTCCAGCTCCGATTGAGTGATCCGGAAGGAGAGCGCGCCCGTTGTCGCCGACTCGAGATGGTGTCCCTCGTCCACGATAAGATACGAGTACTCGGGTAGAACCTTGCCCTCGGCCGCTACATCGGAAAGAAGCAACGCGTGGTTCACGATCAGGAGATGAGCAGACTGCGCCGCGTTCTTGGCCATGTGAAACGGACATTCGCCGCCAGTGCGCTTGAGGCAGGTTTCTGTGGTGCAGCCCTCATCCTCGGCGGAAAGCCGAATCCAGACGTCACGCTCCGCGTTACCGTTCAGGCTGATGCCGCTTCGATCTCCACTGGGGTCGCTGAGTTGCCAGACAAGGACCTTGGCCAGTACACGCAGTTCGGTATCGCTTCGAGGCCCAAAGCGCCTGGCGTTATCAAACCTGCGCGGGCACAGGTAATTCGCCCGTCCTTTTAGCACCGCGGCGCGGACGTCGACACCGAGCGCGGCCTCAAGATCCGGAATATCCTTGCGAATCAGCTGGTCCTGCAGGTTTATGGTGTTCGTGGAGATCAGCACGCGCGTGTTGTTTCTCAGGGCGAAAAGGGCCGCGGGGATCAGGTACGCGAACGATTTTCCGACGCCTGTGCCGGCTTCAACCATGAGGTGTCTCCCGCGTGAAAGGGCCTCGGTCACAGCGCGAAGCATGTCCACCTGCTCCGGACGCTTCTCATATGTGGCGAAGTGCCTGGAGAACGCGCCGCCATGTTCGAGGACAGCCGCCACTGCATCGGTATCCAGCTTGATGGGGGTCTCTGGGATCTCCAGGGACGGGGGCAGGTCCTGCCTGCCTGGCGAACGGGGCTTCCACGCCCTTCGTCCCGAGCTGGCTTCATCTGCCCGGACCCGGAGCACCTCCCGAAAGACGCTCGCCGCGTCCCATTCCAGGTGCTGGCCTAGTCGAACGATCTCTTCTACCAGTTGCGCCGGCAACTGCCTGGCGAGCTCCAGCAGGCGCACGTAGACGGCATGCGTCACGCGGGCGTCATCGAGGGCCCGATGGGTCGCCGGCAAGAGTACACCCAGCTCCTTGCCCAGAGCCCCCAGGTTATAGCGGCCGGCACTCGGGAGGAGCACGGCGGCAAGCTGGTATGTATCCACCACGTGGTTGCTGGCGAGTGGCATGCCCCTCTGGAGGAAACTGAGGTCGAATCGAATGTTGTGCCCCAGGACGCGGGAATCGCCGATGAACGACTTGATCGCTGGCGCAACGTCACGGAAGGATGGCGCCTGCCTCAGCATTGCATCGTCGATCCCGGTAAGCGAAGTTATGAATTCAGGGACGTGGCGGCGGGGATTGATAAGGGATGACCATTCAGCCTCAACGCGGTTGCCCTTGAACTTGA
>JAZDHO010000280.1:0-14238 GCA_043805815.1 Chloroflexota bacterium | reverse complement strand
CTGTCCGTTGGCGGGTACCAGCTGCGGCTCGAAGGTTTGCGCCGTTATCCGGGCTCCGATGGGCGTGACATCGTGGAGGCGGATGTGCAAGTGCAGGAGAATGGCCGGCAGGTCAGTCTTGTGCAGCCGCGCCAGGATTACTTCATCGTCCAGGAGCAACCCGTCACGGTGCCCGGAGTCTACGCGACCGCGGGAAAGGATGTCTACGTTTTGCTCGTCGGCTGGGAATTGGCTGGCGATACCGTCAAGAGCGCCACATTTAAGATCTACGTCAACTCACTGATCAACTGGGTATGGATCGGCGGTCTGTTGATGATCCTTGGCACGATCATCGGTACCTGGAGCGGGCCAGCAGGTCGTGAAGCCACTTACGTTTTCAGGCCCGTGTCGCTGACGACGATCCCGGCCAACCAGGAGGCTTGAGATGACCATGAAACGCAAGCTTGTCCTGATCGCGCTCCTAGTATCAGCAAGTTTCTTCGCCGTCGTCGTGGCGTACGCGCAGGGAGAGGGGCCCAGTTATCCGACGGACGATGATGTCAACCGCGTCGCGAAGAAGCTGTACTGTCCAATCTGCCCGAACACGCCCTTGGACGTCTGTGAAACTCAGGCCTGCAAAGATTGGCGTGCCCAGATCCGGGACGAATTGACGCAGGGGTGGACAGAGCAGCAGGTCATTGACTATTTCGTTGCCCAATACGGTGAACGCGTGCTGGCCGAACCACAACGAGAGGGATTCACGTCGCTGGTCTGGCTGCTCCCGGTCATCGGTACCTTGCTCGGCGTATGGATTGTGTATGAAATCCTCAGGAGCTGGCGCAAACGACAACCGACCTCCCGGTCCATGGTTGTCGCGAAAGGCGATATCGCGCCGGAGGTTCTGCAGCGCATCGAGCGGGAACTCAGGGAAATGGATTAGGGAGCAGGCATGGATCCACTTGCGATCGTGGTCGGACTGGTACTGCTGGGCGCGGCCGTGCTATTTGTCTTGAAACCGCTGCGCCCCGGGGCGCGTCTCACGCCCAGGATGGCAGGGGCCGGTATCCGCCCAGGTGAGGCGCACACGGCGGCCCTTTCCGCCTTACGCGATCTGGATTTCGACTTCCGGACCGACAAGGTGAGCGAAGACGATTATCCGGGTCTGCGTGCGGACTTGGTGGCGAAGGCCGCAGAATATATCCAGGCCGAAACCGCGGAAGATGACCGGATCGAATCCTTGATCCGCGCACGCAAAACAGCCGCGGCCCATACGAATCCCTGCCCGAAATGTGGGAAGCACGTGGAGGTGGGCGGTCATTTTTGCCCGCACTGCGGAACAGCACTGGGGACAGCCTGCCCCTCGTGCAGCGGAATCATCAAGACCGGAGATCTGTACTGCACTTCATGTGGCACCAAGCTGGAGAGCCTGACGGAGGTAGCCGCATGAGAACTTGTCGGACCTATGTGGTGGTGGCGCTGTGGGTGGGGGTAGTGCTCTCTCCGGTTCCCGCCCTGGCGCAGACGGCGATGCCGCCTCCCAGCGGGGAGGTGGCCGGTGAGATCATTAATCAAAATCAGGGAGCGGTCGTGACGGACATGCTGGAGGTCATGTTGCATGTCTGGGACAAGGACAACGTAAACATCAACATGCAACACGGCCAATCCGCGTCCGATGGCACGTTTAGATTCACGGGTGTCGAACTTGAACCGCAATACCTGTACGGGGTGATGACGGTTTTCGATGGCGTCACGTACCTTTCGGAAGTTCTCCCTCCCACAAAGGGATCGGATCAGTTGGATCTGGATGTTCCCGTGTATGAGACCATTCAGGACACCTCGGGAGTACAGGTTGACCAAATGCATGTCCTGTTCAACTTTGCTGGAGATGGGCTGGAGACGACCGAGATCTATTCGATATCCAATGCAGGCACACGCACGGTCAAAGATGCGGTCACGCTGGATGATGGCACGTCAGCCACCATGCGCTACCCGTTGCCTGCGGATGCCGACTTCGTCTTCTTCCAGCCGGATGAAGGAGACCGGTTTGTCAAATTCGCCGGGGGGTTTGCCGATACCTCACCGCTGCTTCCCGGCGGCCAAGGCCATCAACACGCGGTCAAGTATTTGGTGCCATATTCGCGCGGGCGGGCCTACACCTACACGGCGGCGCTGGACATGCAGGCGATCAGCTTTCTCTTGCCGCACAACGCCGGCATCCTTCTAAAGGGCGATGGATTGGCCGGTCCCCAGCCCATCACCCTGGACAATGGCGTGTCGTACGCGGTCTATTCCTACAGCGACGTGCGCGCTGGCCAAACGATCCGGGTGACTCTATCGGGGGCACCTGCCGCGGAGGCTGCCGCCCGGCCCGGTAATCTGACCCTGTCACTCGCGCTGGGCGGCGGCATTCTGGGCCTGGCACTGATTGGTGCGGGCCTGTGGTGGCGACTAAGACCAACAGACGGCGCCGAAGGAGAGACTGCGAGTGGGACCGGCAGCAATGTGGCCAATTCCGCCCTGGAGGACGTGATCGATCAAATTGCCCAATTGTACGAGGCGCACGAGCGCGGTGAAGTGACCGGGAAAAGATACGACAGCGAAAGAAAACGCTTGTTGCAGGAGGCCAGGGATTTGACGAGCCGTCAGGAGCACCGGGGCTAGTGCTCGAACGAGTCATCACGAACGAAAGCGGCTGGCAATTCGCCGGCCGCTTTCGGTTTGCGGACGCTCCTCCGCAGTATCAGTTCAGATCGCTGAGCATTTGCTGGTATTGCTCGCGGGTGATCTCGCCTCGAGCATAACGTACCTGCAGGATGTCTCGCCCGGTTTGCCCGCCCGATGGCTGGTTCCCCTGCGCTGAGAAACGCTTCACGGCCCACACGATCAGCAGGACTATGCCTACGATGACCGCCACGTTGAGAAGCAGGCCGAACCAGCCGAAGCCGCCCATCATTCCATAACCCATCATGTTCATGTTTCTTTCCTGTCCTACACAAGAAACCTTGTTGGACTGATGCTCAAATCTTACCAAGCGAGGATGAACCTCCGTTCAATCCACTGTAAAGACTCGATAAAGGCTGCCCGCTCGCGAGGTACGCCGCCTTTCTCTAGAAGACATCACCGCGCCAGCGGAACCACAACCAGCCCAGGGGGATACCCGCCAATCCCGCCACCAGCGCAACCAGCCAGTGATAGGGATGTGGCTTTCCATCCAGAACTATTCTGCCAATGGCGTAGCCCATGATCGCCAACCCGATCGCCCATATGTAGACGATGACCGGCCATTCGTTACGTGCCCTGGGCTGCTGGCCGGACGGTCTTCGTGTTACTCTGACTCTACTCATCTGATTCTCCTGAAGAGCCAATTAATGCGCGCGTCATGACGGTGCGGAAGTACTGACATTGACGCGGGTGCCCTCACCTGGCCGATACAGATACGGTGTATCCGGCGGGACCGCGGGACGTGTCCATCGATAGATGAACTTCGCATCCGCGGGCCTCAAGTTCACGCAGCCGCGACTGCGAGGCCGGCCGTAGTCGTTGTGCCAATACGTGCCGTGCAGGGCCACTCCGGTCCCGGTAAAGAATGAGACCCACGGCACGCCTGGCAGGTCATAAATGCGACTGACGGCGTCGCCCTGATTGGTCATGTGGATACTGGGGCCCTTGTGAAACGTGCGGAACTCGCCCAGTGGAGTTCTGGTCCCTTTGTCGCCACTGGAACATCGCGCCTCCAGAACCACCCGTTCGCCCTCAAATGCCGTTACAGATTGTGTGGCCAGGTTGATATGAATACGCTTGTTCTCTTCAGGCACTTCCGGCGCAAGGGGGCTCAGTTCTTCCTGTGGGATCAGGCGTACCTCGTATGCCGCGACATAGACTGATTCCTGTAGTAGTCGGTCGTAGATTTTGTACCAGATGCCCTTCTCCTTTTCATTCAGGATCACATCGGTCACCCAGTGCACAGAAGAATGATAGAGGCGATAGCCGCGGTCCGACAAAATGCTGGCCTCATGCCGAGTGTCACTGTATGGAACCGTGATCTCGCCCAACAGGCCTGTATCGGGGAGCTCGAATACCGGTTTCTGGTAGGCGGTTTCGACTGGCTGGATATAGCCGGAGTACGTGTACCCTTCGTCGTTCACAGAGTACCATGTCGAATTGAATGGATTACCATAGCCTTGGTCGCCCTCAGATTCACCGCTAATGTCCACTATCTCGTCCCGGCCAAAGGTATACATCTTCTCGGCGTTGAAGGATGGTTCGTTGTAGAGATTGACGCCGCTCAGAGTCATGCGTCCCTGCTTTAGAGTGGGGGCAGCAAGAGCGCGGTCAAGGCGCAGCTCTGCCAGGAAAACTCCCAGCAGCCCGGTTGAGGAGGCTCTAAGAAAATCACGGCGAGAGAAACCTGGATTCATGCCTTGGGAATTTGAACCAGCTCTTCAGCCGAGACGCGCCTCCGGACAGTGAGCCGGGGGCGGGCCCCGGCCACCTTGTCAGACTTGCAGGGCTAGGCGGAGCGAAAACGCTGGACAAAATAGTTGTAGGGCCATGCGATCAAGGCGGCGCTGTATACACTGCACGCGGCTATCCAGATCAGACCGATCAGGAATCCTCCAATTGTCAGCGGCCATGTGAAGCCGGGCAGGAATGGAGCCAGTGCCTTCAACGTTGGCCATCCGAAGAGCAGATCAGCAGAGATGCAAAGCAAATAACTCACCGTGAGGGCAATGAAGAGTGTGAGCGCTAACGCCCGAAAACTGAGAGTGGCTTTCATTTGGATGTCCTTTCAGCGAAAGAATACACCATACACAAGCACCCCCAGAATGACTAGCAGCACCAGCAGAATCGCCTGCCCGATGGGATTACTGCCCATCATTGCCATGCCGTGCATCGTGCCCATTGTCATAGTGCCGCCGGCAAAAAACAGGTCCATCAAGAAGAGAACAATGAGCACGCCGACGATGGTCAGTAGAATTGTTGTCGGTTCCATAGGCGCCCTCGATCATCGCGACTTTCCATGAAGTTGCTTCTTGACCCGTGAAATAGCAATCGGCATCGAGACGATCAGACTGAGCAGTGCAACCCAGACCATGCCTCCGATGCGGGCCACCAATGAGTAGTTGCCGGTGAACGTGGCTGCCAGCAGGAACAGCACCGCCGCACCAACGGAAATCGGAAGGTAGATCAACGCGCTCGTCCGCGCCACTTCATTCTCGACTCGTTCATGTTCCATGAGATGCCTCTTCAGTTCAGGTCGGTTCTGAGTCAGTCGGTGCTCGCGGGCACTGGGGAAAGTTGTTGTGACCTGGCTTTTCCTTCGCCGCGTGGCCTCTCACCCCCCTGGACCGAGGGTTTGAAGCCCTTGAGGAGCAGGGTGTTAAGCGTCACGGTTATGGAACTGATGGCCATCAGAAGTCCCGCCAGTTCTGGGCTGATGATCAGGGCAATCAGCGGATAGAACAAGCCGGCCGCCAACGGAATTCCCAGGGTATTGTAGACAAACGCCCAAAACAGGTTTTGCTTGACCTTGCGCATCGTGGCCTTGGCAACCTCGAGGGCCACGACCACATCCCTGATATCGTCCTTGATCAGGATTATGTCGCCAGTCTCCTTCGCCACGTCGGTACCGGATCCGATAGCCATACCCACGTCGGATTGCGCGAGCGCGGGAGCGTCGTTCACCCCGTCTCCGACCATGGAGACCTTCTTGCCCTGGGCCTGCAGCTTCCTGACTTCCTCTGCCTTGTCCTGTGGCAAGACCTCCGCCAGTACCCGGTCAATGCCCACCTTGCGGGCTATTGCCTCGGCGGTGCGACGGTTATCGCCAGTGATCATGGCGACTTCCAGTCCCAGCTTGTGCAAGTGCCGCACGGCTTCCGCGGAGTAGTCCTTGAGTGTATCGGCCACGGCAATGAGGCTGGCCGCATTGCCGTCCAGCGCAACCAACATGACCGTCTTGCCATCTGCCTCCAAGGCCTCGGCCTGTGACATCAGCCCTGAGAAGTCAAGCCCACGGGCTTCCATCAGCTTTCGATTGCCCAGGAAGATCTCCATGCCTTCGGCTCGTGCGACTACGCCTTGACCTGGAATTGAGTCGAAGGAATCCGGGTCAATGAGGATCAAGCCATGCTCCCGCGCGCCGCGAACAATAGCCTCGCCCAATGGATGCTCGCTGTTCCGCTCTGCGATAGCGGCCAGCCGCAAGATCTGGTCCGCCCTCCAGGGCATTCCGCCGGCAGTGACCACCTCGGTGACAGAAGGCTGACCCATGGTCAGCGTACCGGTCTTGTCGAAGACAATGGTCTGCAGTTTGCTCGTATTCTCAATGGCTTCGGCGCCCTTGAACAGCACGCCAAACTCGGCGCCTTTCCCGGTTCCGGCCATCATGGCCGAAGGCGTCGCCAAACCGACGGCGCAGGGGCACGAGATGACCAGTACTGTCACGCTCAACAACAGGGAGAAACCGAAAACGCCGATCTCTCCGAGCTTGTAGGGTGAGAGGATGAAACTGCTATTCGGATCAAAGAACAGCTGATGGCCCAAGAAGAACCAGAAAAGGAAGACCAGGACCGCCAGCAAGTGCACGCCGAGAATGAAGTGCCCCGCCACCCAGTCGGCCAGTTTCTGGATTGGCGCCTTGCTGGCCTGCGCGTTTTCCACCAGTTTGATGATCTGCGCCAACGCGGTCTCCTTGCCCACCCGCGTGGCCTTGAATCTGAAGGCGCCGGTTTTGTTCATCGTTCCACCGATTACGGGATCGCCGGTCTTCTTCTCCACCGGTAAGCTTTCACCCGTAAGCATCGATTCGTCCACGGCGGAGTACCCATCCACAACCTCACCATCCACCGCGATGGATTCGCCGGGGCGCACGAGGATGACATCATCGATCTCCACTTCCTCGGCCGGAATCTCCTGTTCCTCGCCGCCCCGCAGCACCCGCGCGACCTTCGCCTGTAGCTTCATCAGTTTGCGAATTGCCTCAGAGGTGCGCCCGCGTGTCAAGGCCTCCAGCCAGCGCCCGAGGACAATGAATGCCGTAAGCAAGGCCGCGCTTTCAAAGAATGTTGCGCCTTCGCCGCCGAAGCCGGCCTTCGGGAAAAGCGTATTGATAACCGCGATTCCGTACGCGGCGCCGATGCCGGTGGCGTAGAGCAGATTCATGTCGGTCACACCGTGCTTAAGGCCACGCCATGAGTTGATGAAGAATTGGCGGCCGGGACCCAAGACAATTGGCGTGGTCAGCAGACCAATGACCCACTTGTAGGACAGCCAGACCGGGACAATGCCTTTGATTGGCCCCAACATGTCATAGAAAGTGCCGATCATGACAATCATCCCGATTGTCGCGGCAATGATCAGGTTGCGTCCCTGGCGCCGCAATTCCTCCTCGCGAGCTTGCCGTTCACGGTCAAGGGCATCCGCGCCTTCGCTGCGCTCCTCCGCCTCGTATCCGGCCTCGCGGACGGCGCGCTTCATGGCGCTCATTGAAACAACGCCCGGGATGTATTCGACACGCGCGGTCCCCAGACCGAGGTTGACGACCGCATTCTGCACGCCGGGCAACGCTCTAAGCGCCCCCTCAACGTGCTCGACACAGGATGCGCAGGTCATGCCGCGCACGTCCAGCGTGAGTTCAGTCTCCATCACCATATAGCCGACGCCTTGAACTGCACGTTCCATGTCGCCGATTTTGACTTTCTCGGGTTCATAGGTCAGGCTGGCTCGGTTTGTTGACAGATTCACGCTCACGTTGGACACGCCCGGCAGCGCCCTCAGCGCGCCCTCCACATGCGAGACGCAGGAGGTGCAGGTCATGCCGCCGATGGGCAGGGATAGCTGTGAACGGGTATCGCTCATTTCGTTACCTCAGTATATTGTTCTGGCTTGCGCCTCAGGATTGAGTACAGCGATTGCAGCTTCTTCAATTCGGCTGTGCGCCGTGCTGGCGAAGGACTTGCCAGGATCACTGCTTCGCTTTGATGAAGATGCCATGCAAGCAGTCTGATGGCGGTGGCGTGGAGCGCCGCCTCGACGGCATTCAGCTGGTGCAAGACCTTCTCGCAAGACTGGCTGTCCTCGGCCATTTCGATGACCGCGTTCAAGTGTCCGGCTGCACTGTGCAGCCGCCGGACGATTTCAGCTTGCTGATCGGTCTTCACGGGTTACCTCAGCCGCGGACGGTGCGTCGGTGAGGCGAGGCGCAAGAGTCTGCCTTATTGCCGCCTCCAGAGGGCGATTGCTGGATTCTCCGGCCGCCTCTGCTAGTGATAGCCAGGTCTTGCCGTCTTGGCTGTGAAGGACCACCGTGGCGGGCTCATTCTCTTTCCCATAGATAAGCAGGACAACCATTTGGCAATCACACTGATCGGTTCCATGGTGCGGGCAAGAACAGTCATGGTGAGGCAGTCGGGCCGCTTGAAGGTCAAAAGTGCGCGCCAGGCGAAATCCTTCAGTGGTCATCTGCCGACTGAGCCAGGCCAGAACTTCCTCACCCGGTTGATTGAGAGCCACAAGCGGAATCAAGGTGCTCATCTCAGATCCTGTGACCCTAGTATAGATACGTGGCAATCTTGAGCACAGCGCCAAATCCTCCATGCGGCGGCAGGCATTCTTGCCTATGTAAGACATCAGGCGCCGGACATGTCCGGCGCCTGATGTGCTGATCCGCGAATCCCTGCTTATTGTTCGCTCATGGCAATGAAATCACCGTGCCAGGTGTGGAGGAAGACTTGTTTGGTGTAGCCGTTGACACTTAGCATCCCAACGATGTTGCGGTCGCGAGCGATGTCAATTGTATAGTATCCATAGAAAGGAGTCACTTCCTCGGTCGCGACGGCCCCAGGGAGAGCCAAATCCAGATACTCCTGGGCGGCTTGCGCGGCCTGTTCAGGCAACACTGGCATATCCGCTGAAATCTGAGGGACGGCTGCGCCGTTGTTGGAACCGGATGCTCCCATCATCCCGCCCGGGCCGTAGCCGTAACCGCCACCCATCATGCCCGGGCCCATCATGCCGTACCCGCCAAAACCGCTCATCATGCCGTACTTCAGATTCCACATCATGTTCGGGCCGTATTCGGGAAAGACGGATTGATTGACGGGATCCACCAACAGCTCAAATGCCCCAGTGCTTGTGCTCTTTTCGACCACAATGGCGTAGGCGTGATTGTCGAAGATCATTATCTCTTCCAGCGCCAGATCATCATTCTGCAGGCCATCAAGATAGGTCTGCACCGCGGAGTTTGCCTGGTCCACGGTGAGCGGCTCCACGCCGTAGGCCGAGTTGAAGCCATAACCGCCCATCATCCCGCCCCCGCCCATCATTCCACTGTATCCGCCCATCATGCCGCCGTACCCGCCCATCATGCCGGGGCCATAGGCGCTGTTCCCGGGGCCGCTGTAGCCAAATCCCCCCATCATGCCGCTGGGGCCGAGACCGCCCATCATGCCGGGTCCCCACGGTGAATAGCGGCGACCGGCATAGTACATTCCGCCGTAGAACAAGCCTGCTCCTAAGACGAGCACCAACACCACGATTAGGGTCGTGCGGACTGCGTTATTCATACGCTTCTCCTTATGCCGATAATGATCGAATCTTAGTTTCCGAGCTTCACGATAGGGAGGGCCTACTGGCTCAGTGCTGATAAGCCATTTTGCCTGTATTGTGCCGTAGTTGTCCGCAATCAATGCACCAAACGAAGCTACGCGGGATCCGGGCCATGCGAAATTAACGGCCAGCGGGTCGGAGTCAGGACCGGATTCAGACTGTGGCCAGGATCAATAACCCCATAGCGACCACGCCGCTGCCAAGCGCCAGTCGCACCCATTCCTTGTGGTGCAGGTTCCAGTGCGCCAAGCGATTCAACGTGGGCCGGGCAGACGCAGCGACGAGGATCACGGCCAATGGCAGGATGAAGATCAAGTTGTAAAGGACCAGGTAGCTATAACCGAGCAATGCCGACGGCTGGAGGGCGAGAAGGCTAAGCACACCAAGGTAAACGGCGCCGCTGCATGGAACTGTGCATAGGCCGATCAGGAAACCTCCTGCGACCAGGCCGGGAATGGTAGCCTTCTGCGCCATCTGGCGAGCAGTTGTCCCGATTCGAGAGGGAGCCTGGAGCCGCCAGCCCACATCGGGGAGGAAGAAGTCCTTGAGCATCCATAAGCCAAACAGAATGGCAACTAACGCACCGATCCGGGCTGGCAGATGTTGACGCGTGAAGAAATCGACCGCCCCGAGCAAGCCGATTCCTAGAGCCAGGTAGGTCAGGAAGATGGCTGCAATGTAAATCCCACCAAGGCTGAGCATCCGCGCTCGGATCGAGCCGACACTCTGCTTGCCGGCCTGCATCGTCGCCAGCATAGCCGTGATGAAAAGCAGCAGCACGGTGAAAGCGCACGGATTGATGCCATCCACCGCCGCGGCTACAATGACAGTGGGGAGCGTAACCTTGGGCAGGTACATTTGCATGGCTTCCGCCGGTGCGTTGGGATGCCACAGCCCGGTCAGCGCGATCGCACCCAGAGCCACGACCGTCAATACCGAAAGAATGGAAATACGGCGAAGTTGAGATGTGCTGGCGATGCTCAATTACGCCTCCACGACCAGCAATCCGTTCATGGTCGGATTGGCGCGCCCGCCGCAGCAGATGTCACAGTAGAACGTGTAGCTGCCCACTTTGTCGGGGGTAAAAGTGAGGTAGTTGGTACTTTCCGGCTGGGCAATGAGGTCCAGTCCAAATTCATCCACGGCCCATTGATGCTTTCCACCGCCGTCGGTATGATGCGAGTTGTCGAGGCTGGTCAGCCTGAGTGTCACGGGTCGGCCCAGCTGCACATGGATCTCTGTCTTGTCGAATCCGCTCATCGAAGCGGCCACATCAATCACATTCCCCGCCATCGGAGTTGGTGGCGGGCGGAAGAATGCCTGCTTGAGATAATAGCCCGCCAGTCCCAGCACGCCAATGACCAGGATCCCAAAGAATGCTGTTCGGATGTGCCTCTGGCGCAGGCGCGCCTCTTTCCGCAGTGTGCGAGCAGATTTGGACATTTGGTTCACTCCGTTGGTAGGTATGTTACGCGGCCGTGATCATCTCCGCATGATATTCGTGGCGCCCGTCATCCCCGGCGCGGCGTACAGCGTCTTTGAGCGCATCGGCGGAGACCCTCGTACTGTCGTAAAGCACCTCCGCCAGGGCAAGATTTAGGAGCACGTCAACTGCATACACCCCCTCCATCGAAATCAGGCTGTTGCGGACACGCATGGCGCAGCTTGCGCAACCCATGCCTCCAATGGCTAGCAGGGCACGCTCGGCGGCGCGGATTTGTTTGGCCGAAGCGGGCTTGTGAAAAGGGTCGACCCGACAATTGTTGTCCATCTTCATTGCTCCTTATGTTGCTGCCTTGCGCGACCCCGCACCAGACGCCGCAAGGAAAAACGAGCCCATGGCCAACCCCAAGATGGCAATGATCTGAGACTGCGTCAATCCAAACGCTAGGATCCGGTAGGAGCTCGTGAAAGCTAGGAAGAACCGCTGGAGGCTGTACAGCACCAGATAGACCAAGAACAATTGCCCATCCGGCCAACGGCGTTTGCGCAGCTGCCAGAGCACGACAAAGATGCCCAGGTTAACCACAAGTTCATACACTGGCATCGGCGTGTAGTACACACCAAGTTGCGGCACCATGGCGTTGGGACTGGTATAGGCAAATCCAAACGGGCCACTGGTCGGCTTGCCCATGGCGTCGCCGGTGATGACACAAGCGATGCGGCCGATGGCCTGGGCGAGCACGAGGCCCGGCGCGCCGGCATCCAGGAGTCTGGCAAAATTCCAGCCTCGTCTCCGCGACACTAGGGCGGCTGCGCTCAGGCCTCCGATGACCGCGCCCCAGATGGCCAGTCCACCCTCCCACACGTAGAGGGCGCGGATCGGGTTTGCCGCATATTCGTGTGACCAGTGATCGAGGACGTGAAATAGGCGCGCACCAATCAACCCACCCATGATGATCCAGACCGCAGCGTCGTAGATGGAATCCTTCCTGAAGCCTTTTCGTTCGGCCTCGCGGGCTGTCAGCCAGACGCCAACTCCAATCGCGAGTGTGAGAATCAAGCTGTACCAGCGCAGGGCCAAATGACCGATGTTGAAAATGATGGGATCTAAGGCGATGGTAATCATGATCGGGACTCCAATTCCTTTCGGTTGTAGGCCCTCATGGAGGCAGAGGGCTCGTTTCTCAAGGCGATCCGTTCAAGTTGCAGGGCAGGCTGCATGGCTTCCATGCCCGTTTGCCAGGACGGACAAGCACCAATGTACGGCTGTTCGATCCTCATTATTCGAATCACTTCCTTGGGCGCATGTCATGCATCACGGCGCGCTTTGGATTGCCTCTCCAGGAAGGCGGCGCGGTAGGAATGCCGGTGTCCGCGCGGCATAGTTGGAATAGATCGATCCAAACTCTGCAACCGACTCGCGCTCCTCTTTGCGCGCGAGCCGGATATACATGATCACGAGAATCGGAAACATGACTATGGTCAACAGGGTCGGCCACTGGAGCAGGAAACCCAGCATGATCAGGATGAAGCCAGCATATTGGGGGTGGCGGACATAGGCATAAGGACCGTCGGATGCTACTTGACGGGCCCGCTGTGCCCTGTAGAGCACTTGCCAGGCTGAACCAATGATGATGAAGCCGCCCACGATCAATCCATCACTCACCCAATGCAGCGGGCTGAGGTGGGGATCGCCTTTCCATCCGAGGAGCGTTTGCAGGAGATGGCCGTTGTTGTGCGAGAAGAGGTCCACGCCTGGGTAGCGGCTGGCAAGCCAGCCGGAGAGCAGGTAAATCGTCAACGGAAAACCGTACATCTCCGTGAACAGCGCCACCAGAAAGGCCGAGAACGCGCCGAATGAGCGCCAATCGCGGGAGGTACGAGGTTTGTAGAAGCTGAAGGCAAAGATGATGAAAATGGCCGCGTTGATGATAACCAACGACCAAAGTCCATAGGCGGATGAGTCTGTGCTCATTGGCATAACTATAGACAATGTCCGCATGTCAGTACAGCGCCAAATCCCTCAGCCTCAAATAAGCATTTTCGCTCGCCCCCGACGAGTGGCAGGCAACCAGTCCCGCAAATCGCAACGGGCGCATCAGATAGGGAGCTTCTCGCTGTGCGGCTGGAAGAGACGGGATTACTTGCCGCAACCGCGAGAATGCGCGCATTCGCGCCACAATGGTGCTCCGAAGCGCAGGCAGGCAAACATGACGTACCATAGCGGCGGTGCATGTCGTAGGTATGTTGGCCATAGCAGGATCGGCGATGGAGGACAGACTTAATGGCAAACCCAATAACGGAAGCCAGCTTATGAACGCGAATCACGACGTCAGTCAGGGCCACGGAGGTCAGTCCAGGAACGAGCGCCCCTATCTGCGCCTGCTCGCAATGGCTGCGCTGTCTTTTGTGTCCATGTACATACTTATGTATGCAATGGTTAACACCATGGGCAACGTCTATCCCAACTTGAACCAGTTCTACATGGCAGGTCTCATGACCGGTCCCATGGTGCTGATAGAGCTTATCTTGACGAGCGCCATGTATCCCAGCAAGAAATGGAATGCTCTGATCGTTGCCGCGAGCGTCGCCGCGTTGGCAGTCTTTCTGATGTTCATTTGGCAGCAAGCTGCAATCTCAGACAAGCAGTTCCTGAAGTCCAAGATTCCGCATCACGCCGGCGCCATCCTCATGTGCGATGGCGCCTCTCTGCGCGATCCGGAGATCCAGGAGCTGTGCACGACAATCATCACTGGCCAACAGGTAGAGATCGATCAAATGAAGGCAAAACTGGCTGAGCTGGACGGGTAGAGGACAAAGGCATCGCCCTGGAGCCGTGCGTGCTGCTGCCCTGTCCTTCGCGATCCGACGCGCCCTGGGCAAGGCCAATACTTCAACCAGCAGGGGGCACTTGGTCCTTCCAACCACAGTGCCGCAAACCGTCCGGTTCTACACGGAAAGGCCGCATGGCCCGTCCGGGCTGAACGGACGGGCCATTCTCAAAGGAGAGTGTGTTCTAGCAGCACCCATGCGTGTGCTGGCTTACTTTGTTGAGATATCTCTCTGGTTCTGCATCGAACGTGTTCTTGCAGCCCATTGAGCAGAAGTAGTAGGTCTGACCCTTGCACTCGGACAGCCCGCTTGCGGTTTCCGGGGTGACGTCCATGCCGCAGGTGGGATCTTTGAACGTTTGTGTCATCTGATTTA
>JAZDHO010000279.1:0-4888 GCA_043805815.1 Chloroflexota bacterium | reverse complement strand
CAAGGAAGGCCCGCGCCTGCCCTTCGGTGGCGTAGCCGCGGTTGAAGAGCAACTGCCGCAAGACCGGATGAAAGGCATCCAGGTTCCGGTCAGCTTCCGGTGTGATGACGGGTGGCACGTGCCAGCGTTTCTGCATCGCGGTTGAATGCCAGGGGCAGGCTAGCCGAGTATAAGCCGGCAAGCGGGCAGCGGGTAGGGTAGGAGGAATGATGGACTCCCCAGATGCGGCCAATGACTATAATGCTCATGCGCCAAGAGCATCGGCGCCGGTGGCATTGTTGCACTCCTGCAGGCGATCTGGGGCCCCGTGAGAAAACTCCTCGATCTGGTGCTTCTCATTCCGTTGCTGGCTGCGCTGGCTTACGTGCTGTACGCCGCTCAGCAGGACGGCACCCTTTTTGGCAGTACTTCTCCCAGTGCAACCGCTTCAAAACTGCCCACGACGACCGTGACCGTGACTGCCTCTGCGACCCCGACGCGAACCGCCACGCCACGCCCAACGGCCACGCTGACACTTACCCCGAGTCCGGTGCCGAGTCCCACGCCCAGCATGACGCTCACGTTGCCGCCGTCGGAAACTGGTACGACGGGGCCGCTGCAGACAGTCACGCCGTCCGCCTCGCCCGCGGGAACCGTGGTGGCCCACATCCAGCTTAGGGAAGTCCCATAGACATAAGCTGGGGTTTTGAACATCCGTTCCGATGCTTCGGGAGGGCGGGGGCCGCGTTGCGCGCAGAGGCGTGATCAGATAGGCAGGCTGCAAGGTCGTGGGTGCGCAGACGCCCTCAACTAGCCGATGGGCATGGGCCGCGCCACCGCTGCCAGCATGGATGCAGCCCTGCGTCGCTTATAATCCGCGGCGATGTTCGAATTCTCCATCGCCGCTACCAGTGGGCGCTCGCGAGCGGGGCGCTTCTCTACGCCACATGGCGACTTGCTCACGCCGCTGTTCGCTCCAGTTGGCACCCAGGCGGCGATCAAGACCCTAACGCCCATTCAGGTGCAGGAGGTGGGCGCCACGTTGGTGCTTGCCAATACTTATCACCTCTACTTGCGACCGGGGGACGAGGTGGTGCGCGAGCTCGGCGGCTTGCATGCGTTCATGCGCTGGCCGGGTCCAATTTTGACAGACTCCGGTGGGTTTCAGGTCTTCTCTCTGGCCAAGACTCGGCAGATCGACGACGATGGCGTGACGTTCAAGAGCCACATCGATGGCTCGACGCACCGCCTGACGCCCGAAGACGCCATCCGCATTCAGGAGAACCTGGGTGCGGATATCATCATGGCATTCGACGAGTGCTCAGACCCGAATGACCGCGCCTACAGCGCGCTGGCGATGGAACGTACGCATCACTGGGCGGAGCGGTGCCTGCAGGCCAAGAGCCGGGAGGATCAGGCGCTGTTCGGCATCGTGCAGGGCGGCGTGGATACCGCCTTGCGCCTTCGGTCCGTGGATTTCGTTGCAGCGCTGCAAACCCCGGGCATCGCCATTGGCGGCCTTTCGGTCGGTGAGACCAAGGCCGAGATGCACGCGATCCTGGATGTACTGGCGACGGCCCTGCCCGCGGACCGTCCGCGTTACCTCATGGGTGTCGGGACGCCGGAGGACCTGATCGAAGGCATAGCCCGCGGCATCGACATCTTCGATTGTGTCCTGCCCACACGCCTGGCGCGCCATCACGCCGCCTTCGCCTCGGAAGGCCGCCTGAATCTCATGAACGCCGGCTTTGCTCGCGATGAGCGCCCGATCGACCGGGACTGTGACTGCTATGCATGCCGAAACTTCTCGCGCGCCTATGTCCGCCACCTTATTAATGCAAAGGAACTGTTGGCCGGAACACTGCTTTCCATTCACAATCTGCGCGCCTTGATCCGGTTGGTGAATGAGGTCAGAGCGGCCATCCTCGATGGCACATTCGAGAGCAGACTTCCAACGTGGCTCGGGCAGTGGCAGGGAAATGCTGTCCGAGCCCGGGCCTAGGAGTCACGTCAGGACCTCGCACACGAGGGCACCTCGGGATTTCTCATGAGCATCCTCCAATCCATGCTCTTCGGCCTCATCGAAGGCCTGACGGAATTCATACCCGTCTCCAGCACGGGGCACATGCTTCTTGCCCAACAGCTGTTGGGTTTACCGGCGACAGAGTCGATGTTCTCGTATCTCGTGCTGATCCAGCTGGGGGCCGTCGCGGCCCTGCTCGTCTACTTCTGGAGGGATTTCTGGGGGCTGACCCGGGCGTTCTTTGCAGGACCCTTCTCTTCAGCCTCCAACCGCATGGCGTGGCTCATTCTGGTGGCCACCGTACCGGCCTTGCTCGCAGGCGCCCTGCTCAAGGAGATGGTTCAGAGCCTGTTCGGCAATCCGCTGCTTGAAGCGGCCATCCGATTTCTCACGGCCGCCCTCTTGTTGAGCCTGGCGGAATGGATCGGCCGCCGCAGTCGGGACCTAGATTCCATGACCTGGTTTGATTCGCTGATCATTGGTCTGTTTCAGGTCCTCGCCGTCTTTCCGGGCGCCTCCCGCTCTGGCGCAGCGATCGCGGGTGGCATGCTGCGCGATTTCGACCGTGCCAGCGCCACGCGTTTCGCATTCCTGATGTCGGCCCCCATCATGCTTGCCGCCGCCGTGTACGAGTCCATCGGTGCCGTACGCGCAGGCGCCATGGGTGCCCTGTTGCCGGTGCTGCCCTTGGGCGTGCTGGTCTCCGCTGGGGTGGGCTGGCTCTCCATCCGCTGGCTCATCAGCTATGTTGGCGGGCATCGATTGTATGCCTTTGCGGTCTACTGTGCCATTCTCGGCGTTCTCTGCATTGTCCTTCAGCGGGTGTAGATGATCCTTGATGTGCGGCCCCGGAAGCTCCTCCACTCCTTGAGTGCCCTGCTCCTGGTGATGCTCGCGGCCTGTGTGCCGGCCGCGGTGCAGACGCCTGTTCCTCTGACCATTCATGCGAGCTCCGCCGTCTACCCGTGGCTCAGCACAGCATACGACTGCTCACCGACCTCCGCGGCCATCGTGCTTGTAAACGGCCCCGAGGCAGATATGGTCCTTCGACTCACTGAACCCCAGGAACTCACGCTGCCGGCGTATCAGATTGGGACGGATGAGCTGCTTGTCATCACACACCCCCAGGTTGGCGTGGGCGCCCTCGCGCCGGAACAGGTCGAGGCGCTGTTCGCCGGTCAATTCGCTAACTGGTCCGCGGTCGGTGGCGCCGATCTCCCCGTGCAGGTCTGGGCCTTCGCAACAACAGTCGACATTCAAGAGTACTTTGATCGGATGGTTCTCCATGGGCGACCCGTGAGTTCCCTGGCACGCCTCGCCGTCTCTTCGCAGCATATGTCTGATTCTGTCGGCGACGTGCCTGGGTCCATTGGACTGCTGCCGCGCCGCTGGAAGGCCGGAAACACGCGTGAGGCGCTCAGTGTCTCATCCGTTCCGGTGTTAGCACTGGTCCAGCAGGTGCCTCAGGGTGCCCTTGCCGAACTGCTGGGTTGCATGCAGGCCCGTCGATAGCGGAGGCGACCGCTCGCGGCGTATAATCCCCCCATGAGGAGAGGGCCCAGGCCGCGGCTTCCGTTGTGGACACCAACCGAGGAGCGCAAGCGGGGAGCCAATCTGACGCGCTTCATTGAGCTCGTCAATCGCGCGCACCAGCTGAAAATCACGACATACGCCCAGCTCTACGACTGGTCCATTGACGCGATCGCGGACTTCTGGGCTGCAATGTGGGAATTCGGGGAGGTCCGCGCCTCCCAGCCGCCTGAAATGGTCGTCGCTGATCTGAAGCAGTTCCCCGGCGCCAGTTGGTTCCCGGGCGCCAGGCTTAACTACGCCGAGAATCTCCTTCGATTCCGGGACGATCGACCCGCGCTGGTCTTTCGCGGCGAGACGCAGCGCTCGGCAGTCATGACGTACGCGCAGCTGTACGAAAGCGTTGCGCGGTTTGCCGCCTCGCTGCGGGGAATCGGAATCGGTCCCGGCGACCGCGTCGCAGGCTACATGCCAAATCTGATGGAGACTGCCATCGCCATGCTTGCCGCAGCCAGTGTGGGCGCTGCATGGTCCTCGTGCGCCACCGATATTGGGCCCGCCGCGGCCCTCGAGCGTCTGGGGCAGATCGAGCCCAGGGTGCTTATCACCGCTGACGGCTACTACTATAAGGGCAAGGTCTTTGAGACGCTGCAGTCAGCCGCGCAGGTCGCTCGCGGCATCCCATCCCTGCAGCGGGTCGTCGTGGTCTCGTACGTGGGTCGCCGGCCGAACCTGGACGAATTTCCCTGCGCGGTCCATTGGGACGATTTCGTCGCCCACAGCACCTCGAAGGCGATCCAGTTTGAGCAGCTGCCTTTCGACCACCCTTTGTTCATCATGTTCTCATCCGGCACGACCGGCAAACCCAAGTGCATGGTTCAGGGTGCCGGGGGAGTGTTGATCAACCAACTCAAGGAACTGATGCTCCACACCGACCTCCGCCGAGAGGACCGCATTTTCTACATCACTTCGTGCAGCTGGATGATGTGGAACTGGCTGCTGAGTTCGCTGGCCGTGGGCGCGGCGGCCGTGCTGTACGACGGCAATCCCAACTACCCGGATCCGGGCGCGATGTGGGAGCTCATTGATAAGGAGCAGGTGACGATCTTTGGCTGCAGCGCCAGCTACCTTCAGTTCCTGCGCAAGGAAGGCTTCTCGCCCAGGGTCCGGCATGACTTGTCCTCGCTTCGCGAGATATTGCAGACGGGATCGCCATTGTCGGCAGAAGGCTTTCAGTACGTTTATCAACACATCAAGCGCGATCTGCACTTCAATTCGATATCGGGCGGGACCGATATTAACGGCTGCTTTGCCGCTGGGAGCCCGATCCTGCCCGTCTACGCCGGTGAGCTGCAG
>JAZDHO010000278.1:0-31437 GCA_043805815.1 Chloroflexota bacterium | reverse complement strand
GTACCTGCCGGACGCCACACTGAAGCGCAAACCGCTTAAGGACGAGGTCTTTGACGTCCTGCATGAGAGCATCCTCTCGGGCCAGTACCCTGCCGGAGCTTGGTTACGCCAAGAGGAGATTTCCAGGCGGCTGGGCGTGAGCATGACGCCGGTTCGAGAGGCACTGGATCTGCTGGTCTCGTCGGGGCTGGCAGAGCGGGTAGCCTATCGAGGCGTGCGGGTGCTGCGACCGTCCAGCCCGGATATCCTCGACTCATATGAAATGCGCTTGCTGCTCGAGGGCGCGGCCGCATGGGCGGCTGCGATCAACATCTCGCCCATGCAACTCGATTCCTTGCGCGGGCTTGTGGACGAGAGCGGAGTTCTACTCAGGCTCGAGGACCTGCCTCGAGGCCGCGACGTGAGCAGGGCGCTTCACCATGCGATCGTGGAGGCGAGCGGCAACCCCCTGCTGCATCGGATCTACCTGGACGTCCTGAAGACTTTCCCCGATTGGATGCTGTACGAGCATCTTTACCGCCGCCCTGAATTGCTCGAAGACAGCATACGTAACGAGCATCGGGAACACAGACTCATCGTCGAGGCGCTGGCTGCCGGGGACCCGGCTGCGGCCCTGCAAAGGAGCCTGGAACACGTTGTTCAGCGGGGTCGCGAACTCGAGAAGTACCTGGGTATCTCCCGCCAGGCGCTAGAAGTACGCGAATCACGCATCCGGCATTTGTTTCCAGGCTTGCAAGTGCCGGCCGGTAATCCACAGAAGGAGCCATCATGACCGAGGACATCTTGAAGAGAATGGCACAAAGCATCATCGACGGGGACTCTGATGCGGCAGTCGCCCTGGCCAAGGAATCAATCGAAGCCAACATGGATCCACTTGAGGCCATTTCCATGGGCTTTGTCGCAGGCGTTAACACCGTCGGCGACGCATTCGGTCGTGGCGAAGCATTTCTTCCCGAGCTCGTAATGGCCGGGGAGGCTATGAAGCTGGCCGTGGCCACCCTGGATCCCGAACTCAAAAAGCGCGGCGCTCAGCGGCAGATCCTGGGCCGAGTTGTCATCGGGACCGTTGAGGGTGATATCCATGAGATTGGTAAATCCCTGGTAGCCACGATGCTGGCCGCCTCAGGCTTCGAGGTCCACGATCTCGGCGTGGATGCGCCGGGAGACAGGTTGATAGGCAAGGCCCTGGAAGTCAATGCCGACCTCCTGGCAATGAGCGCCCTGTTGACAACGACAATGGTGCGTCAGCGCGAGGTCATCGAGGAGCTGGAGAAGGAGGGGCTGCGACAACGCATCAAAGTCATGGTGGGTGGCGCTCCTGTGACCAGTGACTGGGTGACGACAATCCGCGCCGACGGTTACTCTGAGGATGCCATCGGTGCCGTAGCGCTGGCAAAGAAGCTGGTGGGCAACACATGAAGGCGGTACTCCTTCTCCATCTCACAAAGCGCGACGGATAGGCGGCCAGCACCGGCCGGGGAGTTGCGATGACCAGTCGAATCCAGTCGATCACCAACCCAAGAGTCAAGTTGCAGATCCTCAGCGGCGATGACATCCGCAAAATCCACCACGCCACCTTGCGTATCATCGATGAGGTTGGCGTCAAATTCCCTTCAAAGCGTGCGCTCGGGATCTGGGCCGAGGCTGGCGCAGATGTTGACTTCAAGCGCATGGTAGTGCGGGCGCGGGGGGAGTTGATCGAAGCTGCGCTCCAGCGATGTCCACCCGTGTACTCCCTGGCTGCGCGAGATCCGCAACAGGATCTGCCCCTCGACGGCAATCATGTGTATTTGGGGACGGACGGGTGCGGCGTTGAGGTGATCGATCTCGCGTACGGGGAACGGCGGACGTCCAGACTCCAAGATGTGCGCGATATTGCACGCCTCGGCGACGCCTTGGAACAGATTGCTTTCCACTGGGTACCAGTCTCAGCCCAGGATGCCCCGGTAGCAGCACGCGGCCTGCACGAAATCAAAGCCATCTGGGAGAACTCCACCAAACACGTTCAGACCGAGAGTATCTACAGCGTCCACGAGGCGCAGGTCGCCATCGAAATGGCGGCAATGATTGCGGGCGGCAGGGAGGCCTTGAGGAAGAGACCCGTGCTTTCACTGATGCAGTGCACGGCATCGCCGCTCGGCCACGACGGAGGATCGCTCGACGCGGCATTGCTCGCAGCGGAGGCCGGAGTCCCAACGGGATTCATGACAATGGCTGCGTGCCTGACGACCGGACCCGCCACTCTGGCAGGCAACCTTGCCGTGGGAAATGCCGAGGTGATAGCGGGCACCGCCATGCTGCAACTCGCGTTTCCCGGCGCCCCCGTCTTCTACGCCGCCGCGCAGACCGCTTCGGATCTGCGAACAGGTGCCTACACGGGGGGCGGACCAGAGGATTTCCTCTTTGGGGGTGCGACCAACGCCCTGGCGGACTTCTACGACATCCCGCTATCAATGGGATCGTTCGCAACCGGCGCCAAGGAGCCTAACTGGCAAGCCGGCATCGAGAACAGCCTTTCGACGTTCATGGCCGCTGCCTCCATGGCTGACATGCTACTTGGGGCTGGCTTCCTGCACGGCAGCCGCATCTGGTCGTTCGCAGAAATGATGATGGACTGCGAGATCTTCTCGATCGTGCAGAAGATAATGCAGGGCATAGTCGTTGACGAGGAGACGCTGGGCCTGGAGGCCATCGAAGCGGTGGGGCCTTCGGGTAACTTTCTGACCCAGAAACACACACGTCGCCACATGCGGGACCTGTTCGTCCCGGAGTTCATGGATCGACGGCCGTACTCCGAATGGGAATCCAAGAAAGATGGCGCCCACGATTGGGCGCTCGCGAAGGCCCGCCGACTT
The DNA here is from genome assembly GCA_043805815.1 of Chloroflexota bacterium. Classification (GTDB taxonomy): domain Bacteria; phylum Chloroflexota; class Anaerolineae; order Anaerolineales; family Villigracilaceae; genus Fen-1038. The sequence goes on along the minus strand of JAZDHO010000278.1, from coordinate 28,582 downwards.
CTGGCTGAGCATGAACCTGCACCGCTTGAGCGCGGACTGAGCGAAGAATTCGATCGGATGATTACCGCGGTCAAGGTGGTAGCGACACCGTGAGCGCTGCCAGGACGACCGCGCCTGAGGAGGCAGAGGTGATGAGCTAGTGCAACCAAGAATCGAACTCCTCTCCGCTGAATTGATCCAGCGTATCCTGGACGAAGCCTTCCAGCTAATGCTGAGTCCCGGCATAAAGGTGCTCTCAGCGCGCGCCAGGGATCTGCTGCAGGAAGCCGGGGCACACGCGGATCCATCTTCCCAGATCGTGAGAATCCCAGAGAGGGCTGTGCGGGCGGCACTTGACACAGTTCCCCGGACATTCCACCTGTATGATCGCTCGGGCAAACGCGTCGTCACCTACGGGGGCAACAGCGTGCATTTTGATCCCGGTTCCTCCGCTGTGCACGTCCTCGATCCGGAGACGCTGCAGCACCGCTCCGCACAGACCGCGGACCTTGTTCGCCTGGTGAAGGTTGCCGAGCTTCTGCCGGAATATGATGCTCAATCAACGGCTGTGATCTGCGATGACGTGCCGAGGGAGATCGGCGATCTTTACCGCCTCTACCTGGTGCTGATGTATTCGATCAAGCCGGTGGTTACAGGGGCCTTCTCAAATGGCACACTCCAGAGCATGATCGACATGCTCGCCTCGCTGGCGGGCGGCCGCAGGCAGCTTGCGGAACGGCCCCAGGCGGTCTTTGATGTCTGTCCGTCCCCACCGCTGATCTGGAGCAACTTCGGTGCAGAGAACCTGATGGAGTTGGCTGCAGCCTCAGTTCCGGCAGAGATGGTTTCGATGCCGTTGGCTGGTGCGGCAGCACCAGTAACGCTGTTGGGCGCCGTAACCCAGCATGCGGCGGAATGCCTGAGCGGTATCACGATCCATCAGTCGGCCAATCCGGGGGCGCCAATCGTCTGGGGCGGTGCCCCGGCCATTTTCGATATGCGAAAGGGCACCACTCCAATGGGTGCCGTCGAAACAGCAATGATCGATGCCTCTTACGCGGAGGTCGGAAAATCGTTGGGCTTGCCGACTCACTGCTACTTGGGCGCCAGCGATTCCAAACTTGTTGATGCACAGGCCGGGCTCGAAAGCGGCATGACCGCTTTGATTGGGGCGCTGGCAGGAATCAATATGATATCAGGCGGCGGCATGCTCGATTTCCTCGCTTGTCAAAGCGCCGAAAAGTTGGTTGTGGATGCCGAGGCGGTCGCAATGGCCAAACGGCTGCTTGCGGGGATGCAGGTCCGCACGCCAACGCTTGCTACAGCCTTCTTTGAGGGCATCAATTTCAAGGGCGACTTCCTGAAGCAAAAGGCGACGCGCGAGCTGTTTGCCCAGGAGCAGCACTTGCCATCCGCCATCATCGACCGCGATTCCGTAAGGGGCTGGCAGCACGCAGGCAGCCTGGACACCTTCGAGCGCGCAAAGCTGCGGACCCAGGACCTGCTCCGGCAGTATGAACGGCCGCGGATCGCCATGCAACATGAAGCCGAACTCTTCAGGGTCGTGCAATCGCTCGCTGCCGAGTTCGGAATGGCGCGTATTCCGGATCTGCAGGGAGCGCCGACTGCCTGAGCGAGTCGGCGCTCGTGCCCGGCTCACCAGCCGGACATCGGCTGAGGTGCTCAAGCGTACCTGCAGGCGCGGCCTTCGACAATGATCGCCAGGAGGATTGACATGCATACCCTGCTGAGAGGCAAGACGAAAGAGGTGGTTATCGGGGCAGACCGACCCTTCGTCATGATCGGCGAGAAGATCAACCCCACCGGCAACAAGAAGCTTGCGGCAGCGCTCCAGGAGGGCAACCTGGAGATGGTGCAGACCTTGGCAGTGAGGCAAGCGGCCTGGGGGGCAGACGTCCTGGACCTCAATGTCGGCGTACCGGGTCTGGACGAGGTCAAGATGATCGTCTTGGTCGTGCGCATGGTGGCCGAGTCGACGGACGTACCTCTGTGCATCGACTCCGGAAACAGCGACGTTCTGGCGGCAGGATTGAATGCCTGTCCTGGCAAGCCACTGCTGAACTCCGTAAACGCGGAGGAGGGTCAGCTGGAAAGCATCCTCCCCATTGTGAAGGACCGAGGTGCGGCGGTCATCGGGCTCACGATTGGCGCTGCCGGCATACCCAAGACACCCGAAGGTCGGCTGGCAGCAGCCGGGAGAATAATCGAGCGCGCCGCGCAATTGGGCATACCCGCCGGAGACGTCGTCATTGATCCTCTGGTCATGACAGTCGGCTCTGACAGCCGGGCCGCCTTGGTGACTCTGCAGACTATCGAGCTCATTCGCAAGGAGTTCGGTAGCAACATCAACCTCGGCGCCAGCAACGTATCATTTGGCTTGCCGGATCGCGCCACGGTGAATCAGGCTTTTCTGGCGATGGCGATCCAAGCCGGCGCGACGTGTTCGATCACGGATCCGATGAAGCTGGGCGCGACCATCCGGGCCAGTGATGTGCTTATTGGGCGCGACGATTTTGCCATGCGCCATATCAAGTACTTCCGCGCGGCGGAAGCGCTACGCGAGAAGGAAAGCGGTCCGGTCGTCGCATGACGGCAAGCTACACGCTCGTCGGGCTGCCCTCAGGTCGGCGCGGAAAGGTGGCGCGCGGCACAGGACTGCGCACGGCACTTCGAGGGTTGGGAGTCGGAGTCGAGTCGATCTGCGCCGAGAATGCGACGTGCGGCAAATGCAAGATCCTGGTTGAGGAAGGCAGATTCGAGGAATACGGGGTCGTGTCCTCGCGGGCGAACCTCTCGACGCCTGAGGCTGAAGAGACCGACTATTTTGATCGCCGCCGAGACATGATGGCGCGCCGCGGCTGGACCCTTGGCCAAGTGCGGCTCGCGTGTCAGGCCAAGTTACTCGGGGATGTGGTCGTCACCGTCCCGGAGGAAAGCCGTGCAGACAAGCAGATCGTGCGCAAGTCCGCGACAACCAGGCATATCGACATCAAGCCTTCCATTCGCAAGTACCTGGTTGAATTGAGTCCGCCTACATTGACAAATCCCAGGGCGGACTGGGACCGGCTGGCAAGCGGCATTGTGACGTGCATGGGGCTTGTGCGTTCAGGCGAGGTGGGCTTACCGCAGCCTGGCGACCTGGCAATCGACCGTGAATGCTTGCGGAAGCTCCCCGACGTGCTTCGCCAATCTAACTGGCGCGTGACGGTTTCGATCTGGAAGGACCGCGAGGTGCTGCGAGTCGAACCCGGGCTTACCGACCGGCTCATCGGGGCTGCCGTGGATATTGGCACCACAACCGTGGCACTGTACCTGTGCGACCTGAGCACAGGTGAAACGCTATGCGTTGAATCAGAGATGAATCCGCAGATCGCGTTCGGGGAGGACGTGATGTCGCGGATCCAGTTCAGCACCTCGAGTCCAGACGGACTCCAGCGGTTGCACAAGTCGATCATCAAGACACTCAATCAACTACTTCTGCGCGCTGCCACCCACGCAGGCGTCTCGACGGATGATGTCCTCGAGCTGGTCATGGTCGGCAACACGACCATGCAGCACCTGTTTCTCAACCTTGCACCGACGCATCTGGGAGCCGCCCCCTTCGTACCGGTGACGTCGCGTTCGGTCGACATCAAGGCCCGCGGGCTCCGCCTTGCCATGAACGAATCAGCAAACGTGCACGTGCTGCCGGGAATCGCCTCCTTCATCGGCGCGGACACCACGGGCGTGCTTCTGGCAGAGGAGCCACACGAGCAGGATGAGATTTGGCTGATCATCGACATCGGAACGAATGCCGAGCTCGTTTTGGGCAATCGACGCCAACTACTGTGCGCCTCCACGCCAACCGGGCCGGCTCTGGAGGGCGCTCACATCGAACACGGCATGCGGGCGGCGCCGGGCGCCATCGAACACATCCGGATTCACCGCGACTCTCTGATACCGGAATGGAAGCTCATCGGTGAGGACGATTGGGGTGCCGGCCTGCCCAAGGGCCTCTGCGGATCCGCGGTCGTTGACGCGGTGGCAGAACTGGTCCGAGTAGGCGCCGTTGACTCGAGCGGTAGATTCGCGAAGGACACCGCGGCCGACGGTCGAATCCGGCGGGTGGCAGGAGGCCCTGAATACGTGATTGCATTCGCGCGTGAGACCAGAACTCACGCCGACATCTGCCTGACCCAGAAAGACGTGCGGCAGATCCAGCTTGCCAAGGGGGCTCTATTTGTGGCGGCGCAGTCCCTGTTGGATCGCAGCGGGATCGAGGCCCCGGACAAGGTGCTGCTTGCGGGAGCCTTCGGCTCCTACATGGACAAAGCCAACGCCGTGGCAATCGGCATGCTTCCCCACGTGGACGTGGAGCGCGTCTTCGTCGTAGGCAATGCCGCCGGCGACGGGGCACGCATAGCATTGCTAAACTCGGACAAGCGCAGAGGGGCGGCCCAGTTGGCGGAACGGATTACGCGTTACGAACTGCCAGCCGACCCGGATTTCCAAGAGCGCTTCATCCACGCGCTTGCATTTCCATGGCGGTAGGGACCGCCACGGAGGCCAAGATGAGTGCATTTATGCGAAGGATCCAGTCAGGCGACATCCTTGTGGCGGACGGCGCAACGGGGACGAACCTGCAAGAGGTGGGCCTTGAGGCCGGCGCGCACACGGAGGACTGGGTCATCGACCACCCCGACCGCCTGCTGGCACTGGAGAGGGCTTTCGTCGACGCCGGCGCAGACATAATCCTCACATGCACGTTCGGCGGAACCGCCATACGTATGAGGAATTCCCAGTACGGAGATATGGTTGCGGAGATCAACCACCGGGCCGCATCGCTTGCCCGGGAGGCGGCAGCCTCCGGGCGTGGCGTTTTGGTGGGCGGGTCCATGGGCCCTGTGGGACAACTGCTGAAGCCCTATGGGCCGATCGCATACGAGGAGGCGCTGGGCGCGTACGCCGAGCAGGCGCGAGCGCTTGCGGCTGGAGGAGTGGATCTACTCGTCATAGAAACGCAGTTTTCGCTGGATGAGGCTAAGGCAGCGCTGGAAGGAGCCCGGACCGTGACCGATCTCCCGGCTGTTGTCTCATTCAGCTACGATCGCGGTACGCGAACAATCATGGGCGTCAAACCCGAGGTTGCGGCTGCCACATTCGACGGCCTTGGAGCGTCCATGATCGGCGTCAATTGCGGCACGACCCTGGAGAACGCGCTGGCCGTAGCAACGAAATACGCTGCGGCATCTCCGAACTTGCCGATTTGGGTGAAACCCAATGCCGGCCTGCCGCGCATGGACGGGACCAAAGCCGTGTACGACGTCACACCCAATCAAATGGCCGAATTTGGCCGGGCAGGGGTGCGGGCAGGCGCGCGTGTCCTCGGAGGATGTTGCGGATCCACACCCGTGCACGTGCGTGCAATCGCGGACGCAGTCAATGCCCTGAGGGGCGAAGCGGCGAGCGGCTAGTCCGCGGTGGTGGAGATCCTGCGGGGTTACGAATGGCCGGGAACGGTGAAAACTATCCGCGCCCCTTTCCCGAGCGCAGTATCGACGTCAAAAGTGCCGCCCAGCATCTCAATGCGTTCCCTAATCAGTCGGAGCCCCAAGCTCGCGCTTCCCCGGGCGACTTCGGGATCAAAGCCTCTGCCGTTGTCGTCGACACTCACGCGGACTGCATCATTGCCCATATCGACCTGCATCTTGATGATGGCAGCCTGACTATGGCGGGCGGCATTGCCTAGCAACTCCTGTATGGCGCGGAAGATCATGACTTCCAGGTAGGGCTCGAGGCGCCGCTCTGTGCCAGTGATCGTCACCCCAACCTCGATCCCGGTTTGCTCCTTGAATGCATCGACGTACTTGCGGATGGTCGGGGTCAGCCCCAGGTCGTCCAACATCATCGGACGAAGTTCGAATATGAAATTTCGCAGCTTCTGAAAGGTGCCGAGGGCTGAGCCCTTCAAGCTCGCCAATTCGTCCTTTGCCTTCTGGGGATCCGCATCCAACAGGCGCATGGCGATCTCAGTCTGCAGTATGAAATTGGACATCGCCTGGGCGGGACCGTCGTGCATTTGCCGGGAGAGTCGCTGGCGCTCGGCTTCTTGTGCATTGACAACCATCTCGATCTCGGCGACCGGGCCCTTGGAGGCGCCGGCCGGCCCTCCGGACGTCGGACCAGCAGACTGTCGCAGACCCTCGAGGGCGCTCCTGTACTTCTCCAGGTGCTCCTTGTCGCTCTGGAGCTTGTCCAATTGGCCGCGCATTACAAACAGCCGCTGCTGGGCATCCAAAGCTGCGTCATAGGCCGTACGAACTTCGACCGACGGAGTCTGCTCGAGCCGGGCCTGAACCTGCTGCAGATGCGCTGTGATGGAGGCATTGCGCTGAGCGAGTTTGCCCAGCTCGCTCTGGCTCTGTTCCATCATCAGATTGATCTCGCGCAGCGCCCGCTGGGTCTCCGCCAACTCCGACTGCGCGTCAATGGCCGCGCGAGGTGATGTCTGCGCATCCTGATTCATGAGGCCTTCCCCTCCGACCGGACGCCGGAAGTCCTCAGGCGCACCCACCCATGCTTCAAGGCGTATACGACTGCCTGCGTACGATCCTCCACGCCAAACTTCCGTAGGATCGATGTGACATGGTTCTTGACCGTCTGATGGCTTATTCCCAACAGGCTGGCGATCTCCTTGTTGCTCAATCCCGTTACGACAGACTCCAGAACCTGCATTTCCCGCCCCGAAAGCGGATGAAACGGGCTGCCCGGTTCGCTATACGGCCGCGGAGCAGCCTCGATCTGCTCCTCGATCCACTTCTGAAGCTCGCGGCGCGCCAGGGTCTGTGAGCCGAAAACGAACTTACCATCGGCAACTGCCCGGATGACACGCAAGAGGTTCTTGGGCTCGATATCCTTTGCACAGAAGGCGGCTGCGCCTGCCATTGCCGCATGCAGGGACTGCTCCACATCATCATAGCCGCTCATCAGGACAATGCGCGTCCGCAGCTTCTCCAGCGTTACTTGATGGGTGATCTGCTGCCCATTCATGACGGGCAGATTCACATCCAACAGAACGATGGCCGGCTTGAGCGATCGGATAGTCTCCACTGCGTTTTCGCCCGTGGATGCCTGTCCTATTACCTTCATGTCCGGCTCCAGAGAAATGGCATCCACTACTCCCTGGCGGAATAGTGGATGATCATCAACTACAAGGAGCGTGATCTTGTTCATCTCGGCCGTGTGGGATGCCTTCACAAATCAGTATAGCATGAATGAAACTCAGGTCCACGTCAGCGCACCATCGCGCCGGCTTATCCGCGGCCAGGTGGACGTCCGCTCCGGGGCCACCAGCTTCAGGGGCAGCGCCAGCAATATACAGTCATGTTTCCCACGCCCGCCGCAGGCGCGTATTGACCATCGCTCGAGTACACGGGCTCCGAGTTTTCCGCCAGTCGAGGGTAAAGGTGGGGGAAGGCGATCAGATACTGAGCCCCGCGCCGATCGAGGAATTCGGCCAGCCGGGCCTCATCGCGAATGAAAGGCAAAACCTCAGGTGAGACCAGCCCAGCCAAGTCGATGAGCGCATGGCGGTCAAAGTAGCCCAGGGCGCCGATGTCGTGCGCGGCAATCACGGCGTCAAGGGGAATTCTCTCCGCCACCCAGACGGCCGTATCGACCATTTCGGTTTCGATCATGGCGACGTCTTCTCCGTAGGCCCGGGCGCCCAACCAGAGAAATCCCACGCTCAGGAGCAGTAGACCGGACTGCCAGGCCCAGGCCACGGCCCAGTGGTGCGTTCCAAACCCGCTTGAACGCCGAAACTCGAAGAAGCCAAGGATTCCAAGGATAATCAGCATGGGCATCGCCGGCATGAGATAGCGACCATGCTGGTAGGCCGGCAAGCGCAGGAGATACATGAGCAAGTAGGAGATGCACCACACAACTGCAGCCCCCGCGACGATGTTCCTGGTACGAATCATCCGAACCATCGAGATTATCAACCCAGGCCACAGCAGTGCGTAACTGCCGGTGGACAACTGCGTCACTCCGACCCCGATGCGGTACAGGAGTGGTCGAGCCTGCCAAGCGGCGTATTCAGCCTGCTTGGCATAGAAGGTATTGGGCATGGGCGTACCAGAGAGCCACAGGTTGAACGCCAGGTACGGAACAAGCAGCGCGCCAAGACCGAGCAGGTACGACGCCAGCCCCCGCAGGCGAAGGACCCCATGCGGCTCGGACACGAACAGGGCGACCAGCACGGGGCCGACAAGGGTCAGCCCATCCGGCCTCACCCAAACGCTTAGACCAGTCAGCAGACCGAGGGCGGCGTACTCACGGGAGCCGGTTAGAAGCATGGCGAGCACAACTGTTGCCAGCGTGGCATGCAAGAGGGTTTCCATGCCAGAGGCCGCTGCCCAGAGCATATGCCATTCGCTTACCACGAAAAGGCCGACCCATGGGATTCGGGATCGATAGCTCTCAATCAGCCGACGGGTTGCCGCCTCCGCCACCACTCCGAGCACGAGCAGTGTGGACAGTCCCAGGATATGGCTCCACCATGGGGGCGCCAGTCCAATCCAATAGCCCGGCACTAAGAGCAGCGTCCACAGCGGTGCCGTCGAGCCGGCCGATGGCTGCCCCAGCTGAAACGCCCATTCGCGGTTCTGAGCCAGATTGCGCGCGTATGTGGCATGGATCCAGGAATCGTCCAGCGGGAAGCCCAGACGATACGACCACGCGCTGGCAAGGACGTACGCGGCAATGCCCACGGTGGCGGCGGCGACGATCAAGCCGAAACCACGCAGGGAGATGCTATGGCCGGACTCGGAAGATTCGCGATCCATCCAATTCACCCAAGTACTCGAAGTTTTCTCCCCGCAGATCGGCATAAACCGCATTGATCGGGCCGGCCGCCCCCGCCCTCTCGATGACGAGGTACCTGGCGTCGTACCGGCGCGCCGCGGCAAGCATGTCAGAGGGGCCTGCATACGGCACTACGATCGCCGGCCGGCCAGTCAGAATGTAGTATCCCGGCGGGTTTCGCACCATGACCACCTCGTCGGGCTTTGCGCCGGACCGCTCCAGGAATGCCTCGATTCTGGGATACGCCTGCTCTCCCTCGCCCCATCCCGGAAGTACGCGGATGGAGAAGATGATCGCGGTCATCAGTGCGGCGATGCCGACCAATGCAACGGTGAAAACCGCAAATGCTTGCGGCGTGAACATGCCGCGCCGGCGCGCAGCCGCGACAATGGACTCGAGGCCCAAGGGCGCGAGCGTCCACCAGAGGCTTTGGATGCTCGCGCCCGCATGAAAGAAGCCACCCCGGGCACCCGCAAATGGGAAGATTGCGGTCATCACCACGAGAAGCGAGAACCAACCGAGGATGCCAATCTGAACGCGCACGTCCCGGCGATGCAACCAGGCGCCGACTAGGATGAAGGGGAAGAGAAAGACCCCGCCCTGAGCCGCAAAGGCATTCAGAAGGTTCCATCGAAGCGCTGTGAGCCGGTCGGACACGATACCCGGCAAACCCTGCCCTATCCACCGATCATAAGTGAGCTGCTCGGCGGGATACGCGAACATGTCGTCATACGTCGTAAGCCACAGTAGGCGTTCGCCGCCGGGGGCCACCACGGCGCCGTGCGTCGAATAGCTACGCAGCCACCAAGGCGCCGTGATAAGTACAAAGCCGCCCACGGCGAGTGCAATCCGCACCACTGCCGGCATGATATTGCCACGACGGACACGCGCCTGAGCCGGAGTTGGGGATTCGGGCACCTCGCCCGGCGCCAGAGGCCTCACGCTCAGGACGGCGGCAACGCCAGCCAGAGCCAGCCACAGCACCCCATCGCTGCGGGCAAGCGTCATCAGGCCGGCCAGTAGTCCCATAACCAGGTACGACGCATCATGGCGCCGCCCCATTGTGAGGAAGAATAGCGCACCGAGCACAAGATACACGCCGTAGTTGTCTGGAACCGGGAGGAACGGAACGTAGTAGATCGAGAAGACGGACAGCAATCCGGAAACCAGGGCGAGTTCGCGCTTCCTGCTGAACGCATGCGCCAGGGCGGCGGTCAGGACCGGAGCCGCTGCCGCCAACGCAAGAAAGCCCAAGCGACCAGCCGCGTAGCTCGTCTGCCCCGTCAACCACATTCCTGCCGCGGCAAGGATCGACGCGAGCGGCATCCAGTACGTGTGCGATGGGTGCGGCAGACCTTGAGGATCATCGAGGTAGTTCCAGAGATACGGCTCAGAGAATCCGTTGCCTCGCGCGAGCTGCACTCCGCCACCAAAGTAGTAGTCGGAATCCAGGTACCCGGGGAATGGCTGGAATCGGGCCACGGTCAGCGCAACTCCCAACCCCAGCCCTGCCAGAAGAATGCTCGTCCGCCAGGTCATGCGGCACAGTCTTCAAGTAGCTGGGGCACTGGTCTTGACTGCATCAAGCTAACGCCCTACGGCTCGGACCTCGTCGAGCCACGTGCGCGTTGGCCGCAGGAACCACCAGCGGGTCCAATACAAGCCAATCAGGCAGATGACAGGCAGAAAGAGGAAAAGCAGATCATATGCGCGCTGATCGTGAAGGGCGAACCAGCGCCAGAAGAAGATCCACGGCACTGCAAAGGTCAACGCGACGACAATTCCCCCCAGCAAGGCACCCGATCGGGTCCGTTGAAAGGCGGAAGCAGCGATAAGGACGACACCTGGCATCAGCACAACCAGATTTCCGGGCTCGGTCCGCAGACCTAGCAGGGGAGTGGCCGCAAGAGCCAGGCAGGCTGTCCAGACAAAACGCCGATCGTCGGAATCGCGTCCCGCAGCCCACTCATAGAGCAACATGCTGACTGTCACGATGGTCACACCTTCGGCGATCTGCGCGCCGTACTGGGGCGAAAATCTCAGGAGGATGGCTGAGGTGCTGATGCCGTGCGGAGATCGGAGCACGCCGACACTTGCGGTCAGGAACGGCAGCAGCCATCCTGGATAGAGAAGGAATGAGATCGGCAGCAAAATCGCGAGGGTCATGCTAAAACCGGCAAGTATGCGCCATCGTCGCTCGTGGAAAACGCGCCAGGCCAAAAGAATCAGAAAAGGCAGTCCGACCTCCCACATGGACAGGCAGAGTACCATCAGCGCCCCGGCCAGTTCGTCGCGCTCGGACTGAATCGCCCAGAGAATACTGACATATCCCAGAGCGAGTAAGGCGGCCGGCGTCCCATCAGCCAGAGCCGCGACTGGATAGAAACTGAAAACACCGAGAAACGAGAGCGCAACGAGAGAAGCGCGGCGCGCGCTCCACCCAATGACTCGCATGCTCAGAAAGATCGTGCCAACCATGCCCAGTTGGCAGAGGAATACCCAGACGCCCCGCGCGACAGCCGGATCCTGCATGAGTGCGAACGGGAAGAAGAGCGGCAGCAGAAAGAACGGCAGATTCAGCCCATAGGAGCTCGCGCTATTCGGGGGTGCCTCCCGGTGCGCCAGTTCCTGCGCGCGGATCGCTATCCTGACTCCATAGGGATCGCCATCCTGAAGAAGGAAAGCCCGCGCGCCGGCCCATGGTGAGAAAAAACCGCCTCCACCGGGAGCCAGCGAACTCAGTTGGATGTCGGCGCCGACTTGCGCCGCGGCAACCGCGAGACCCGCCAAACCGATGCCCACCAACACGACGATGTCGCGGGATGTCAGGGGCGGACGTTTGCGATACCTCACCTACCCCCCAATCTCGTTTTGGAGTATTGCGTGCGCGCCGATGCCACGGGCCACTTCTCGAAAGCCCGCATGCATGAAGCCCTGCCCCAGGCCCATGTGGGCCGCGGCGGAGGGCGGGCGGTCACCTCTCCGCTCGACGGGCGAACCTTCGAGCACCTTGCCGTACTTCTTCTTGCGGTGGATGATCGCGGCCTGCACCAAAGCGACCGTGATGCCCCGCAGGGCCGCGTGTGTCGAAGCACGCTCTGGGATCTTGCTTTCGCGAGCAAGCTAGAGGCTTGGAATGCAGGTTGAATGCCATGAAGTACGCCTTGAGTCACCATGCCATGCCAGCTTCGCCCGTAGATCTTGGAGGCTCGACGTGGCCGGCGTCATTCCACCTCCGGTCCACTCGGTCGATGCTCTCCATCGGCTTCCGAGGAGCGCCTCGGAGGCTTCGGCGCATTGATTCTACTCCAGCCCTTTGCCTGAGAAAGGAGCACGGCCAAAACGATTATGACGCATCCCACAATCTGAAGTGGGGCCAACTGCTCGCCCAGGATCAGGGCGCCGGCGAGCGCCGCGAACACCGACTCCAGACTAAGTATGATGGCCGCGTGAGTCGGAGGAGTATGCTTCTGCCCCCAGATCTGGAGTGTATATCCGAGCCCGAGTGAAACAAGAGCGGTGTACAGAATGGATGTTACGAGAATGGGGGGAAGCGGAAAGGCAGTCGGCTCAAGGACACTGCTGGCTGCCCAGTTGAGCGCACTGCCCACGAGGAGTTGGCCGGCCGAGAACGACATCGCGCTATACCGGGAGGCGAACTTCCCCAGGAGCACGACATGCACGGCCCAGAACACCGCGCCACCCAACTGCAGGAGGTCGCCGGCGTGGACGAGAAAGCGGCCTCCGGTTGAAAGCAGGTATGCGCCAACGGCGGCAAGGAAAACTGCAACGATCGAGACGGCCCGCGGCCGTTCCTTCCAGCCAACGAGCATCACGAAGGGCACGATCACGACGTAGAGGCTCGTGAGGAAGCCGGCATTCCCCGCGGTTGTCGTCTGCAACCCGGCCTGCTGCAGTGCGCTCGCTATGAACAGGACCACGCCCGCCGCGCAGGTCCACCACACCTGCGCCCGCATGATCCGCGATCTGGCGGCAAATGGAAGCAGGATGAGGCCCGCCACCAGGAAGCGCGCTGCGTTGAAAAAATAGACGCTGCCCAACAAACCCGCAGCACGTTGCGCCGCAAAGGCCGATCCCCAAAGGACCGCAACCAGCAGCAGGACCAGGTCAGCCTTGAGACGCATTGGGTGAATTCATAGGCTGATTTCGCACGCTGCACACAGTTCGGCAACCAGCCGCCATCTTGCCCGGTCGCACCTGACGCGAACTGACGATCGATGCCAGGCTGCCAAGCTCCACTTTCCCGCTCGAAATAAGCGTCGCCTCATTTGCGTCCCAAAATCGAAGCAGGCGCGCCAAACGCGCCTGCTTCGTGTGATTGTGAGTGAGGCCGCGGTCCTAGCGGACGGTGAAGCCTTGCTCCCCCACCTTCGTGCCGTCAAGGAACAGCTCCACCCGATAAGATCCCGGGGGCCAGTCGCCGCCGTCTGTGGTACTCAACTGAAAGTATACGTAGCTGATCCCAGCCTCGTAAGAGTAGTCCGATGTGTTGATCTCGAGGTTGGCCTCAACACCCTCGGCGTCCACGGCGTACCACTTGGACTGGATCAGGGAGCCTGCCTGCAACCCAGCCAAGTCAGCGAAGACATAGAAGTCTGCACCGGGCGCGTACGTACTCGTGGGCGTTTCTCCTGTATCATCCGTGGCCATCCGGATGTTCGAGAGGGTCGGCGTGGTCTCGCTCCCTGCACATGCCAGTGTCGCCAGCACGAGCGCCAACACTGCCAGGATCAGCGCGAATCTACGTTGATTCATGACACTTCTCCTCTTCGGTTGATATCGAGCGTGTCGCGTGATCACTCATCCATTATATTCCAGCCAAGCGCCCGCCACCCCGCCAGTCGCCAATAATGCCGCGCAGCCCATCATCGAACGCCAGCCGGGGTTAGTAATCCTCAATCTCCACATAGATGCGCTTGTTGATCGCTCCCTTGCTCTTGTAGTCGGCTACGCGAATACGGCCGATCTCAGAGGTGTTGCCCACATGGGTGCCGCCGTCCGCCTGAAGGTCCAGGCCAACGATCTCCACAGTCCGGACCTCTTGGATCCCAGCTGGGAGCAGATTGATTCTTGTCCTTATTAGGTCCGGGATCTGAAAGGCCTCATCCCGAGGCAAGGTCCGGCTGACGACGTCGCGGGCGGCGACGATCTCCCGGTTCACAGCAGCCTCGATCTCCGAAACAAGATCGCGTTCGAGGCGGGCGAACTCAAAATCCATCCGGCCTCGAAGCGGCTCCATGTTTCCTCCGGTGACGAGAGCACCATAATCGCGGAACACGACACCACACAAGACGTGCATAGCGGAATGCGTGCGCATCAGCCTGAACCGGCGATCCCAGTCGAGGACGCCGTGAACGCTTGAGCCGGGCGCGGGCAATGGCCGATCCAGAAGGTGGTAGATCTCACCGCCGGAGCTGCGCGCACCGATGACGTTCGCCCAAGCAAGAGTCCCAAAGTCGGGCGGCTGGCCTCCTCCGCCGGGGTAGAACGCTGTCCGATCAAGCGTGACGGCATTCTGGCCTGGACCGGCGCCGGTGACAACCGCATCAAACTCCTTGAGATAGCTGTCTGCCTGAAATAGCCTCTGTGTCATCAGACCTCCAGGTCCCTTCGCGATGTGTATCCCGGCACGAGCCGGCAGGCGGCAGTCGCTCCATGGGCAGGACAAATTAGCATTTGATTAGAATCGATGCGCCCACTTGACTCTGGTCCTGGGAGTATTGTATAGTATCCTGTGAATGAAACCGGGCACTGCCGCCCCACGGCGCTGTGCCTTTTGTTTCGCAATCATCCATTGGTGAGGAGTGGCTATGATTCGAGTCCAGGGTCTTACAAAGGACTACGGCGCACGCCGGGCCATTTCTGATCTTAGCTTCGAGGCCAAACAGGGGGAAATCGTCGGTTTCCTCGGCCCGAACGGCGCCGGCAAGACTACGACGATGCGGATCCTGACCGGCTACATGCCACCCACCGAGGGCAGTGCACAGGTCGCGGGCTTCGATGTCGTAGAGGAGTCGCTCGAGGTTCGCAAACGGGTTGGCTACCTGCCTGAAACGGTCCCCCTGTACACGGACATGACGGCTCTTGAATACCTTACTTTCATGGCCGACCTGCGGCAGCTTCCAGAAGCGCAGGACCGGGCTCTCGAGACACTCTCGACGGTCGGCATGGACAGCCGCGCCAACAGCTATATCAGCAGCCTCTCGAAAGGCATGCGCCAGAGGATGGGCCTGGCCCAAGCATTGATCCATCATCCGGAGGTCCTGATCCTGGATGAGCCGACGATCGGCCTCGACCCGGCCCAGGTCGTCGAGGTGCGGAACCTGATCCGCGAAATGGGCAGGCAGCGGACGGTGCTATTGTCAACCCACATCCTGTCCGAGGCCCAGCAGATCTGCGACCGCGTGCTGATCATCAACAAGGGGCGCATCATTGCTGAAGACACACCCCAGAATCTGCAGGCGCGGCTGGTCGGGTCGGAGCGCGCCAGCGTCCGCGTCCGCGGCGATGGCGATGGCCTGGCAAAGGCGATCCAGAAGGTCAAGGGCGTACGCAGCGTGCACGTGCAGGCAGATGGCTCGGTTGAATTCCAGTTCGCGCCAGGCCAGGACGTCCGGCCCGATGTGGCGAAGTCCCTCGTCGGCGCCGGCTATGACCTGCTTGAACTGCGACCCATCGGCATGAGCCTCGAGGAGATCTTCCTTGAGCTTACCAGAGACGACGGCAAATCTCGACGCAAAGAGAGATAACAGATGCGCAACGCCTGGACATTAGCACGGCGCGAATACCATCGCTTTTTCACAAGTCCCATTGCGTACGTGGTGGCGTTCGTAACGCTCCTCACGCTTGGGATCATGTTCGCCATAACGATCATCTTCTACCGCCAGAATGCCATGGGCGGCGGTTATGGCGCACCTCCTGCCCCCGATATGGGCGGCATTATGGGGACTTTTGCGTTCCTCATGATTCTGATGCTGCCGGCGATCACGATGCGGCTTGTGGCAGATGAGAACCGCATGGGCACCATGGAACTGCTGCTGACAGCTCCCGTCCGCGATTGGGAACTCATCGTCGGAAAGTGGCTCGGCGGATTCCTGTACATGCTGACACTGATAGGGACGACGCTTGTGTACGCGTTCATTCTCAACGCCCTGGAGAGCCCTGGACTGGATCAGCAGCAGCTGATGACCTCCTACCTGGGTTTGACTCTCGTCACGGCGTCCCTGCTGGCGCTCGGAGTGGGCGTTTCTGCGATGTTCAACAATCAGGTGGCGGCCTTCTTCGTGACACTGGGAGTCTTCGTATTCTTGTGGTGGCTGGTCGGTTTCCCAGCCAACTATGTCAGTGCCGGATCAGATCTGTTCAGTTACCTGGACATGAAGACACATTTCTACGATTCGATGAATCAGGGCGTCATCAATCTATCGGATCTCGCGTACTTTCTCAGCCTGATCGCGTTGGGCCTCTTTGCCGGTACAACGGCGGTTGAAGTTCGGAGGTGGGGCTAATGGCGAAGAGAAGGAATTCCTCCGCCCGCTACTCGATTATTGGGTTGGTTCTCGCTGCCGTCGGCTGCGTGGCCACCGGCGGGCTGGGCATCGTCCGCGGGGCCGTCGCGCTCGGCCTCTACACGCCGGCGAAGCCTGAGAGCTTGATGCAGTGGATCGCCGTCAGCGGCGGTGTCCTGGTAGTCGGACTGGCGCTCTACGGAATCCTGAATCCCGCAGGCGTCCGTCGCTTCTTGTCGGGAAGGCAGGCTCGCTACGGTTCGAATGCCCTGATCATGTCACTTGCGTTTGTGGGCATCCTGGTGATTGTGAATTGGATGGTCTTCCAGAATCCCAAGAAGTTCGACATGAGCGAGGGCAAGCAGCACACGCTCGCACCCGAAACGATCCAGGCACTGGATACCCTCCCCGAGAAGGTTACCGCGATCGCGTTCTACTCTTCGCAGTACCCGAGCGACAGCGCCAGGGCACTCCTGACGGATTTCAAGACCAGCTCCAACGGGAAATTCGACTTCCGATTCGTGGATCCGAATGCGGATCCGGTCCTTGCCCGCCAATACGGTATTACGGGTGATGGCAAGATCGTGCTCCTAATGGCGGAACTAAACGAGACTGCATCCTACGCCGATGAGAACACCTTGACCCAGGCGATGATTCGCCTGATCAGTCCCGAGACGCGGGTCGTGTACTTCCTCATTGGCCACGGAGAGCCCGATCTCCAAGCCTCGGATGCCACCTCGATGCTGCGTGCCCGGCAGACCCTGGAAAGCAAGAACTACAAGGTTGAGGAACTCAACCTCGCCGCTTCAAACAGGATCCCCGGGGACGCCAAGGCGGTGATCATTGCCGGCGCCACCGATCCTCTGCTCGATCAGGAGGTCGCGCAGCTTGCCGCGTACCTCAACAACGGCGGCTCTCTTATCGTGCTTGCGGATCCAACCCCATTCACTGACCTTGGAAAGGCGCAGGATCCGCTGGCACAGTACCTGGAGAGCGATTGGGCGATTACGCTCCAGAACACGGTTGTGATCGACTTGACCAGCAATCAGCCATTCAGTGCGATCTCGGCATCCTACAGCTCCACGGCCCCGATAACCTCTCGCACTACCAGTCTGACCATCATGCCGGAGGCGCGCAGCGTGGGCATCGGCACAACCCTCCCTCAAGACGTCACGCTCACACCGCTTATCATGACCTCGCAACAATCCTGGGGCGAGACTGACTTTGCGACACTCCAATCTACGCAGGAGATCGCGTACGATGAGGCGACTGATCTCCCGGGACCCCTGGCGCTTGCGGCGGCCGCGGAGAATTCGTCGACGAACGGCCGCGTGGTAGTCTTCGGCAATTCGACGTTCGCCAAGAACGAGGGATTCGATGCGTACGCCAACGGCGAGGTCTTTACAAATGCCGTGGACTGGGCCGCCCAGGAGGCCGAACTCATCAACATCACCCCGCGAACCGCGGTGACTCGAACCTTCAACCCGCCCGGTCAACTGGCCTTCATCATGATCTTGCTTGGATCGGTATTCCTGCTTCCCGGCCTGGTCTTGGTGGCCGGCATCTCGGGCTGGCTGGCGCGTCGGAAGCAGGGCTGACATGATCCGCAGAGGCACCTGGTTTCTGCTTGTACTGCTGCTGTCGCTGATCGGCCTCTCTGTCTACCTCCGGGATCGGCAAGCCAAGGAACTGGTTTCGGCAACGCCGACCACGAGCATGGCGCCGCTGTTTGACGGTGGAGACGGTGCTCCCACCCTGATCAGGGTGGAGAGTGCGTTCGGCGTCGTGGTTCAATTCGCCCGCGACCAAAGCGGGAAGTGGGTGTTGAACGCTCCAGAGGAAGCGGAGGCGGACCAAGCCGCAGCGGAGGCAGCGGCCACCCAGGTTGGCGCTTTGCGCGTGCTCTCAACAGTCAAGCTTGGCGCAGACATTATCGGGCTCGATCGTCCGGAGTACACACTCGCGGTCGAGTTCGGAGATTCGGTCAAGCACAACTTGCACATAGGCTCAATTACCCCCATCCAAGATGGCTACTACACCCAGCTTGATGACGGTCAATACCAGGTGGTGGACAAGTTCGGCTTGGAGAAGCTGATTGGGCTATTGACCAGCCCGCCCTACTTCGCGACCCCCACTCCGCTGGCGCCACCAACTCCCGCAGTATCGGAGACGTCTTCTTCGGAGGCCGCGACAGCGATGCCTGCTGAATCAACCGCCGCGACGAGCGCAGCCGACCAGGTCACGGCAACCGTATCCCCCTAGGCCCTGTCTTCCCCTGGTAAGATAAGCCCCTTCTGTGCCGTCGGTCCTTTGTACAGACAACAAGTCTAAGTCTAGAATCACCTCCCGGCTTGGGCGGGTATTGAATTTCGTGTGAAAAGAGTGTATTCTGGACTCAAATTCGCGAGTCGGAAAAGACGATGGACGTAGAGAAGATCCTGATGGTGGACGAGGAAGAGGAAGTCCCGGCGATCGCGCGCTTGATCGAGCTCGGGAGGCAGAAATCCTATGTGACGCTCGACGACATCCTTCACTTCTTCCCTGAGGCGGAGCAAGAAGTAGAGCAGCTGGAAGAGGCGTTTTCGGCGCTGCTCAGCGCGGGCATCCCTTTCGTTGAGGACACGCCTCCCGGTGAGCCCACCGAGGACGAGCTGGCAGCCGTCGAGGAGGCTGAGGCGGAGCCGGAGCCCGACCTTTCCCTGGACGATTACCTTGCCAACATAGACAACGACGACACCATAGGCCTGTACCTCAAGGAAGTAAGCCGCGTTCCCTTGTTGACAGCGGTCCAGGAGGTCGAGCTGGCGCAGCGGATCGAGCGGGGCAGGATGGCGCGCGAAGAACTTGCAAAGGGAAGCGCCGGGGCTCGGCGCCGCGTGGAGCTTCGGAGGCTTATCGAAGACGGTTGGGCGGCCCGCGAACACCTCATCACCGCCAACTCGCGCCTGGTGATCTCCGTTGCCAAGAAGTACATGGGGCGCGGGGTACCGTTCCTGGACCTGATCCAGGAGGGCAACATTGGCTTGATCCGCGCCACGAAGAAGTTCGACTATCGCCGAGGCCACAAGTTCTCGACGTACGCAACCTGGTGGATCCGCCAGGCTGTGACCCGGGCCATCGCCGATCAGGGACGGACCATTCGGGTTCCGGTTCACATGGGTGACCAGATCAACAAGCTCCTCAGAGTGCAGCATCAGCTCACGCAGCGCCTGGGCAGGGAGCCAAGCGTTGAGGAGCTTGCGGGCGCTCTGGATGTTCCGCCAAAGAAGGTTGAGAACATGATCCAGGTAGCCCGCCGGCCGCTCTCGCTGGAAACGCCTACGGACGACGAAGAGGACTCGGTGCTGGGGGACTTCATCGAGGACGACGAGGCGCCGCCGCCGGACGATACGGCCACGTACAACCTGCTGCGCGAGCACCTGGGCGAGGTACTCAACGGGCTGTCGCCCCGCGAGGTCCGCATCCTGCAGCTCAGGTATGGCCTCCTGGATGGCCAGGCCTACACGTTGGAGGAAGTCGGTCGCAAGATGGGCGTGACGCGTGAGCGCGTGCGCCAAATCGAGGCCCAGGCTCTTAGTCGGCTGCGTCATCCGTCCATTCGCCGAAAACTTCGAGATTACCTGGGCGAGTAGCTGCGGCATCCATGACTGGAAAGGCGACACAAGTTGTGTCGCCTTTTTGTGTACAATCCGGGCATGCATCGAAGGCTGCTGCCGCGGCTGGGGGATTTCCTGTTCGTCTGTGTCTTCGCCGGTTGCATGTTGCTCGGCCAACGCATGCTGAACATCGACAGCGATCTTGGCCGCCATCTCGTGCTTGGGACACACATGATCGAGTCGTTGAGCATCCCTGTCCGGGATGTCCTCTCCTTCACGATGCCAGGGGACCCACGCCCACCTTACGAGTGGCTGGCACAGATCGTCTTCGCGGCTACCCACCGGCTGCTTGGGATTGACGGGGTCATCCTGCTTACATCGTCCGTGATCGCGTCCGCATTCCTGCTCGCCTTTCTCGATGGTCGTGAGAGGAGTGGCTCGCCGCTGATCGCCCTCGTGCTCGCGGTCTGGGCGGCCGCGGCGTCAAGCCTGCACTGGTTGACGCGACCGCACGTCTTCTCTTTTCTCTTCTTGGTCATCTGGCTTCGCCTTCTTGAGCGCTTACGCCTTGGACACAGGCAAACGGCGTGGCAGCTGCCACTCGTGATGCTCGTCTGGGCCAATTCTCACGGTGCTTTTGTCATTGGCTTTCTTACGTGGTCTGCATACGTTGCTGGTTGGGCGTTGGAGCGCCGGCGCCAATCGACTCCGCCGGAAGTCGGCGGCAGGCTCGTGCTGGCAGGCGCGAGCGCGTTGGTGGCGAGCATCGTCACACCAGATCTATGGAACAACTGGATAGCTGTCTTCCGCAACAACAGCACCTACGTGTTGGGCAGGACTGCAGAGACCATGCCCGTGGATTTCGCCACTCCGGGCTCCTGGCCATTCGTGGGATTGCTCGTCATTGGATTGCTGCTTGCACTGGTGAACAGGCGCAACATCACACCCGCCCACGGTTTTCTGCTCCTGGGCCTCGCCGCCCTCGGCGTGGGAATGGCGCGCAATATCCCACTCTTTAGCCTGGGCGCTGCGCCAGTACTGGCAGCCTGGTCACGGCATGCCGTGAGACATCAGCCGCGTATCACCCGCCTTGAGCAGGCGATTTCCAGCATCGAGGCAGGCCTGCGGGGGTTCATCTGGCCCCCGCTGGCGGTATTAATCGCCACCGCCGTGATAGGCTACCATGTACTCACCACTCATCGAAGTACATACGGCTATGAGCCCTCCCTCTTCCCGGTCCAGGCGGCCGACTGGCTGCAGCACCACCCGATCGAGGGCAATATGTTCAATGAGATCAATTGGGGCGGCTACTTGCTCTATCGGTTGTGGCCAGAGCAGCGCGTCTTCATCGACAGCCAAAGCGATTTCTATGGCGAAGAATTCACGCGCCGATACGAGGAGGCGGTCTTGGCCCGTGGAGACTGGCAGGCGTACCTCGGCGCACACGACGTCAAGTGGGCCGTCATCCCGGCATCCTCGGCGCTGTCAGTGGCCCTTGCAGCGGATCATGCATATCAGAGGGTCTACCACGATCAAACGGCCTCCATCTACGCCCGATTGGCCTCGCCATGAGGGGAAGGGATCCGCTTGCACTTGTTGTGGTGCCATTCATAACCCTGCTCAGTCTCGGAATCCGGCTGGCGGCTGTAATGCCAGCTGACTTTCCCCTCAATGACGGCGGCCTTTTCTACACAATGATCCTGGACCTCATTGCCAATGGCATGCGTCTCCCTGTTTTTGGCACCTACAACGGGGCGGCTATTCCCTATGCTTACCCGCCGTTGGGGTTCTACTTCTACGCCCTGCTCCATCTTGCCACGCACATCTCGGTCCTCGATCTGATGCAATTTGGCCCGCCGATAATCAGCGCGGCGTCAATTCCTGCGTTCTACTTTCTTGCAGAAGAGATGCTGGGCTCGCGGACACAGGCTTCCTTGGCGACCGTCGTGTACTCCCTCTTGCCGCGCGCCTTTGAGTGGCTGATCATGGGCGGAGGCGTGACACGAAGCCTCGGCATGCTCTTCGCGCTTCTCGCGATGCGTCAGGCCTACCGGTTGTCTCGGACCGGCTCCCAGAAAGAACTCCTGCCGATGATAATCCTGGGCAGTCTGGTCATCTATTCGCATCCCGAGGCTGCCACGCACACTGCCATCAGTTCAGCTTTCTTCTATCTTTGGAACGACCGCTCGCGCCGCGGACTGGTGCGTGTGAACCTGGTACTTTTCGGAATTATCATCGTCTCGGCTCCGTGGTGGGCGTCCGTGCTCCCACGGCACGGCCTGGAGCCGTTCCTGGCGGTCGCCAACGCCACCCGCCAGGACAGCTACAATGCGTTAGTAGGGCTTTTCGCTCTATTCCGCTTCGATTTCTCTGACGAGCCATTTGTGACGATCTTGACCGTCCTCGGCCTGTTGGGGCTGGTTCGGCAACTGAGCCGACGCGAATACCTGCTGCCGGTGTGGCTCGTCGCTATGCATACTCTGGAGCCGAGAGGCGGCCCACCATTTATGATGATCCCTCTGGCGATGGTCGCCGGAATTGCGGTTGAAAGCATGATCCTACCCAGCCTCCGGCTTCGCGAGAATCCTCCTGATCCAAGACCGGCATCAGACGCGGTCTCGGATGCCGCTTTGCTGAACACTCTCTTCCGGGGAAGAGCCGCGCGCCTTGTGCTTGGCTTCTTGTTTGCCTACGGCATCATGTCGGCGTACGCCACAGGTTGGAGGATCCGGGAGGAATTTACACTCACATCGGCCGACCGGCAAGCCTTTGCCTGGGTCCGCGCCAATGCCGCCCCGCAGAGCCAGTTTGCTCTTGTAACGCAGGCCTTGCCCCTGCGCGATGCGAGCTCAGAGTGGTTTCCTGCCCTCACGAATCACGTGAGCATGGCCACGGTATTTGGAATGGAATGGGTCCGAGGCGCTGATTTTGCCCGCCGCATTGAGCTTCATCGCTCGCTGCAAGCCTGTGCGGTAAGGGGCACGGATTGTCTGGAATCCTGGGCGGAGGTGGTGGGGAAGTCGTTTGACTACGTTTACCTGCGCCGCGCCCGGGTGGACGAACGAACGGCGCTCGAAGAATCTCTGTCTCGGTCAACAGATTTCGCGCGTGTGTACTCCAATGAATCCGTGGTGATCTACGAGAAGAGATAGATGCCCGCTTGCTCGTGCGGGCTACATCAGCGAATCCACAACCAAGGCCATGAAAATGAACATCAGGTACATGCTGGACCAGCGGTACATGGTCCAGGCTACTTTGTTTCCGGGCACGCGCCAGACGCGCCAAGCCACCGCCAGCAACAAAGCGCCCAGCAAGGCCGCGGCTATGGTGTACACGACGCCGGCCGCACCCACCAGCGGCAGCAGCAGCGTGGACCCCACAAGCGCGACCGTATACAGCAGGATCTGCCGGCGCGCCGCCATCTCCCCCTTCACCACAGGTAGCATCGGCACGCCCGCCTTTTCATAGTCTTTCATACGGACGATAGCCAATGCCCAGAAGTGCGGGGGCGTCCACAAAAAGATGATCAAGAAGAGGATCCATGCTGCCAGGCTTAACTGCCCTGCGGCCGCGGCCCAGCCAACCATAGGCGGAATTGCGCCTGCCCCTCCGCCCACCACGATGTTCTGGACCGTGGCTCGCTTAAGTAGGATGCTGTAGAAAACGACGTAGTAGAAGATGCCGCCCAGCGAGAGCAGTGCAGCCGTGAGATTGACCAGGCCAGCAAGCAAGTAGTAGCTCACCAGGCAGAGTGCCAGTCCATACGAAAGGCCTTCTGCCGGCGTCAGGCGGCCGGCCGGCAGGGGACGCCGCGCGGTGCGCTGCATGTTCTTATCAAGATCGCGGTCGATGTACTGATTGAGCGCCGATGAGCCAGCAGCCGCCAACGCTCCGCCGACCAATGTCCAGATTGCGAGGCCGAGGGGCGGCAATGCCCGACCACCGGCCACCAACCCGCCGAATGTAGTCACAAGGAGCAGGGCGACGATCCACGGCTTGCTGAGCGCGAGGAAATCCCTCCAGTGGCGACTGCCGAGGGGCACGGCCGCCTGGCCGGCGCGAGCAGTCCGCAGGACTGACACGACCGCCAGGGCTACCAGTGAAACCCATAGCGAGACTGCCGTCGCCGCGTGCAGAACCACGAGGTCGAGCCTGTAGTCGCGTCCGATGAGGACAGCACCCACGAAGGCTTGGCCAAGAAACAGGACTGCAGCCACGGTCGTCAGCGGCAGGACAGTCGTATCAGCCCTGTACTCTTTCCAAGCGGCGACAAGCAGCTGAAGCACAAGAATGCCCGCCAACCCCGCAAGGCCCAAGTGCGCGATCTTGAACCACGCCGATTGAGGGATCGGTATGCAGAACGGCCAGGTGGAGCAGACTGAGAGCGGATCATGATCGGCCACCAACCTTCCCGCCAAACTTAACAGCAATACGTCACCGAGCAGCAGCAGGGCCAATTGGCGGAATGTCAACTTGAAACGCGATTTCATGCCGTTTTCGATTCCTGCTTGCTCACATAGATCGGATAGCCAATCACCAGGATGAGGGTGAAGCCGAACCACTGCATTGCGTAGCCCCAGTGGGGTCCCTCGCTAAGGTCGAGAGCGGGGGGTGCCGCAATGGGCAGGTTCGGTGAGTTCTGGTGCCCATCAAGCTGTATGTAGACTGGCAGGATCGCGTACGGAAGCTGCCGGCTCATCACACTGACGTTCACATGGAGCCAGAAGTCAGCCTCCTCCTGCCCCGCAACGGAGGGGCGTTGGGTCAGACCTCCCAAAGCCGGAGTCTCCTGCCCAAGCCTGATCACTCCCTGCACCTCGATCGGCGCGGCTGCATCATACTTGCGCCAATCCCCGGGGTATTCATTCCCGGATGCCGGGATCCATCCCCGGTCAACCAAGACCGCAATAGCTTCGTCGTGGTTCTGATCTGATCCTTCTTCCAGGAGCAGGGGCGTCAGCAGGTGAAATCCGTATTGCCCTTCGTAGGCCTGATTGCGCAGTGCAACCTGATGCTCGTAGTCGTATGCACCGCGCGCCTGCACCGAGCGATACTCCTGGGCCGCAAGAGCTTCGCCGGACGGCAAGCCCAAAGCGGGCAACGCGCGCGTCGCGTTTACGTGCTCACTGAAGGCTTGCCTCTGGGCAAGTCTGTCGAGTTGCCAGATGCCCAGCCGAACACACACTGCCCCGCCCGCGACCACCAACAGCGTGGTCGTGATCCAGCGGCGACTGAAGATCGCCGCCGCATTCATGCGGTGACCGCCTTCCGCATCGGTATCGCGAATACCCCGTACAACACGAAGAGCAGGCCCATCGGTATGCCCGCCTGCAAGATCCCTATGAGGCGCGTTTGGATTGTCAGTGGGGGCTGGACCTCCAGCCCGAAGTATCTGCCCGGCTGGAATGTGCAGCTCGCAGCATAATTCTGGACGGAATCGAGCTTCAGACTCGCTGTAGAGTTCGGCGGTATGAAGAGCGGTCCCAACTGGTGGGTGACCGAATCTAGGTTGTTCACCACCAGTGTGTCGCCAACCACGAACCTCATGGAGTCTGGGAGCGACGGCTCGGGTTGTCCGCGCAGGACATTCTGCGCCGTGCCGGGGGGGATGTGGATTTCAATCACGCGGGGCGGCCGAGCTTCGCCGTCCCGCAGGAAGTAGTACGTAGCCTCGCTAATCGCGACGCCGAATGCGAGCCCCGTCAGCATTCCGAGGATGATGCGTGTCAGCACCGGGAATCGGAGCATACCACTCAGTTCTCGTCCAGCAGCGTCCGGATGTCTGCGGCAATATCGGCGGGCCTGGCATCCGGGAGGAAAGTCTCCACCAGGTTCCCCGACGTGTCGATCACATAGATGTAGTTGCTGTGTGTCTCGCCGCCGTCCATCACAGTGACCCCATAGTCCTTCCACGCAATGGTCAATTGATCGGGTGTGCCGGTCAGTCCGAGGAACGCGGTGTTGAACCGGCCCAGGAAGTCCCTGATTGCCTCCGGGGTATCGCGCTCGGGATCTGTGGTCACCAGAATCACCGTTGTCCGGTCCGCCCCCGATCCGAGCATATCGACGGCCAGCTTAAGGTTGGCCATTGTAAGCGGGCACTCATCGGGGCAATGCGTGAAGCCGAAGTAGATCAAGGCCACATTCCCCCGAACGTCGCTCAGCCCAAAGGGTCGCCCGTCGACGTCAGTCAGGCTTATCTCCGCTGCCGGCAGCGGCGGGTCGATGACGGATCCGCGAAGGGATGGCCTGTCCGTGAGGTAAATAAGGCCGGCCAGGATTGCGACAGCGATTATCGCGACCGCAGCGGCTGTCAAGGCAGTTCGATTCATGCGTGGCGCACTTCAAGTCCGATCCGGCTCCCCTAAGCAATGCTCCCCACCAAATACAGGGCCGGGTAGAAGAAGATCCACACCACATCCACAAAGTGCCAGTAGACGGCAGCGGCCTCCACAGCCCAATGCCGCTCCGGCGAATACAGGCCACGGGCTCCGTTGCGCCAGACAATACCGAGGAAGATCAGGCCGGTGACGACGTGCAGGGCGTGCATTCCGGTCATCATGAAGAAGATCGCCCCGGCCGCGCTTACTGAGGGAGAGACCCCGTCGGCTATCGCCATCGGCCATTCGACACCAAGTACCCCGGCCACGAAAGCCATGCCCAGGATCAGCGTGATCAGGATACCAAGAGTGAAACCCTTGCGGTCTCCATGCGCCATGGAGGCCTCGGCGCGGTTCATAAAGAATGATGACAGCAAGAGCACCGACGTGACGGCGAGGCCAAGTACCTGATTGAGATGAGGCCTGGTGAAGCCAAGGAGATTGAAGCGGGCCACTGCCAGTCCCCCGAAGACGAACGCGTCCGACAAGAGGAATAGCCAGAGGCCAAGTCGGCTGGTGGCAGCCCTGTAGGCCGGAGAGTGTTGGTCGTCCCCCGAGTCCTGGTTCAGCTTGTAGATGTGCATGTAGTAGTACATCACGAGACCGACCTTGATGATGACCACTGCGGCAAGCAACGCGATGGCTTCGAGCGCGACAGCGATGAAGAACTCAAGGGACGTCAGTACTGCTAGGAACACAAAGATGATGACTCCCTGCTGCAAGGCGGCCGACTTCTCCAGGTGCTTCATGAGTGCGCATCCTTTTGGTGCGCTTCCTGCACAAATCTGGTGTATTGTGAGCCGGCCAGACCGTAATCATACGGCTCGCCGATGACCTCGAGTGCGCGATCGAAGTTGTGCGCCGGCATGGGCGAAGGCACCTGCCATTCCGGCGAGCGCGAGTTCCAGATATTTCCCTGCGCTTTCTCTCCATGTTTGACGCTCTTGAACAGATTGAAGAGGAAAACCGCAACGGCAAGCGCAACCAGATACCCCGCGATCGTCATCAGCAGATGGTACCCATCGAACCCCAGCGTTGGGTCGTAGTCCGCGATCCGGCGCCGCATGCCGAGCAAGCCGACTCGCATCATCATCAATGTCAGCGCAAGGAACGAGGGCGTCATCAACCAGAAATGCAGTTTGCCAAGCTTCTCGTCCATTCGCCGACCGGTAGCTTTCGGAAACCAGTAGTATATGGCCGCGAAGAACGGGAAGACATATCCGCCGAAAATCGTGTCATGGAAGTGCCCAACGATGAAGTAGGTATCCGTCAGGTGGAGATCCGTCGCCACGGTGGCGTTGGGTGGCCCCGAAAGGCCGCCCAGGAGGAACACGACGATGCCGCCCAGGACAAACAGCATGGGCGTGGGCATATCGATCTTGCCTTTCCACACTGTGGCCACCCATGAGAAGAATTTGACTCCGGTGGGCACCGCGACTAGCAGAGTGCTGTACATGAAAGGCACTTGAAGGTAGCTGTTCATGCCCGAGGCGAACATATGGTGCGCCCAGACCAGGAAACCCACCAGGGCAATGCCCAGGGATGACATCGCGATCCAGCGATACCCGTAGAGCGGCTTGCGGACGAACACCGGCAGCAACTCCGAGATCACGCCGAGACCCGGCAGGACAAAGACGTAGACCGCGGGATGCGAGTAGAACCAGAAAAGGTGCTGAAACAGAACAGGATTTCCGCCCTTCGCGGGATCAAAAAAGCCCATCCCGAAGAGACGCTGGAACATGACGAGCTGGAACGACAAGCCGATCAGCTGGGTCGCCGTCAGCGTGATGAGCGAAGTGGCGATGGCCGCCCACACCAGGATCGGCATCCGGAAGGCTGTCATCCCTCTGGCGCGCATGCGCAGCGTGGTGGCGATCAGGTTGAGCCCGCCCAGGATGGATGACCAACCAGCAGTGAAAACGCCAAGGAAGAACATCTGCGTTCCGACGGGGCCACGTGCCGAAAGTGGTGGGTATCCTGTCCAGCCGGTGTCGAACCCGCCAAGGGCCAGGCTCGAAAGCAGAAGCACCACGGCGGGCACCGCGATCCAGAAGGAGAAGGCATTCAATCTGGGGAAGGCCATATCCTGCGCGCCAATGAGCATCGGTACCAGATAGTTGATGACGCCGGCCACACCGAGAAGAATGCCGATGATCATTCCGATGCCGTGAAGCGACATGAATGTGTTGTACCACTGGAGCGAAAGGAACTGCAGCCCCGTCGCGCTCAGCTC
>JAZDHO010000277.1:0-4853 GCA_043805815.1 Chloroflexota bacterium | reverse complement strand
TGCTCAGTGGTGAGCCGAACTGGCCGGAAGGAAGCGAGCCGGGGGCCACGCAGGTCAACCTGCAGGTCCCGCCCCCGTATGCTGTTCGTAAGACCGAGGATCCTACTGAATGCTTTTCTCATAAGGGCACCCTTGCGCTCTGTAAACAGGCGATCGCCAATCCCGCCGCGAGCGATTTCATCCTGGTGTGGGAGTGGGTGTCCCACATTGACTTCTCCGGGAAAACAGCATGGCTCAACGCCATCGACGGATATCGCGTCTACAAGATAGATCCGCCGACCGGGATCCGGCAATTCATGAAGACGGTCGATCCGGCCGCCAGGAAGATCGCCCTGCTGCCGGTCCCGCCCGGAAAGGCTTGCTACGGTGTGGAAGCCTACGCCAAGGGCTTCCAATACGGCGGTTTGATCGTCTCGCCCATGGTCACGCACTGCCTTGGCGAGGGGCCACCGACCAAAACGATCCTGCTCAAGCCCATCAATTGGCTGTCGACCGGTCGTTTCTGGGAAACGGGTGAATGTTTCTCCAAGTCATTCCTGCATGAGATTATTTGGGATCGCATCACTCCCGGCGAGGTGATGGTCGGCTCAACAGTATCGAACTCTTCCAAGTGCCTTAGCGGGGCCCACCACTCGGCCGCGGTGAAGTTCATTCTACCAACGCTGCCGGGCGGCGCGGTGGTCCAAAGTGCCAGGCTGCGATTTGCGGAGACATTCAACATTTATGCCGTGAGTGGCTTGGCCACCAACTTCAAACTTGCCTGCGCCGGAGAGTGGGGTATCGCCAAGCAGGATTGGACGGGCCTGGTCAACGACCCCCACTACATCGACTTCTTCTCGCAGCCAAAGGGGCTGGGTACCGCGACCGACTACAAGCCGCTTGATTCCTTGTCCGGCTGGGACCACTCGCCCGAAGTGGATGTGAAATGGCAGGTCATCGACTGGTTCGAACATCCGGCCAACAATCACGGGTTCATCCTGGCGCCTCGCCCGGTGCCAGGGGCCACGGAGCCCGATGCCGGTGCCGAGTGCTTCAGCAGATTCGCCAATTTCGAGCTGGAAATCAAGTACTTCACCCCATAGCACCGAGGATCCGAAACGATGACGACCTCGCGAACCTGGCTCTCATGCGTGTTGATGCTTCCGTGGCTCGCAACCTCCGGTTCGGATTCCAGACGCGCGTCTGGGCAATCGTTCCGGTGCTCATCCGGGCGCTGCTGGCCTGCCGCCTCGCGCTTGTGTGATCTATCTCAAAAAGCATCCGGCACCGCATTGGTTTCGAGCAGGCCGTCACCTATTAGTACCAAACCGATTGTATTGGGGTTCTATTTGTGCTACAGTGATTGGACAAGGAATACCTAATACGGCGAGGAAGACAATGAACCTGACGGAGCGGCAAGATGCTCGTTACATCGCGTCCACCACGGTCCCACGCTCTCAGGACTCGGGGCGCACGGCGGGAAGGGTAAGACCGCGCGCCGATCGCACAACAATCCAGACAATCAATGAACCGCGGCTGCTCGCCAGAAATTCCAACCGGCGACTCTGCAGGGGTTGGTCTGCCGGCCGGGGAGATTCATCCTGGCTGCAAAGGAGTCTGTCGTGAAGAAACGTCCGCTGCGCTTGGGTTGTGTGTTGGTTGGGCTGCTCGCGCTGATCCTGCTGGGATTGGGCGGCGGGGCATGGTGGTATTTCCGCGGGCAGTTCACGACGACGGCGGCGTCATCTTCGCCCGTGCAGGTGACTCTGCTGTCCCCCGTCAGCGGCGACGAGGTGGCGGCGGGCGATCTTGTGCCGCTGAACCTGCGCGCTTTGGCGCCCGAAGCGATCTCATGGTCGGAAGTGTTCGTGGATGGATTGTCGCTGGGCGCGGTCGCCGAATCGCCGGAACACGCCTCCTGGACCTGGCAGGCGTGGCCGGCAGGTGTGCATGTGCTTACCGGCCGGGCACAGGCCGCCGACGGGCAGATGGGCGAATCGCAGACGGTGATCCTCAACGTGCTGGCGTTGCGGGATGTGATTCAGGCTCCGGCCGGCGCAGGGCAGACGCTGGGAGACGTGGGCGCGAAATTCGGCGTGCCGCCGGATAAGATGGCCGGCGCCAACCCGAAGATCGATCCGTCCAAACCGCTTCCCGACGGCCAGCCCGTCAACGTGCCGACTGGTGGAGCAGGGGGAAGCGGACAGCCTCAGCCTCCCGCAGGGGGAGGATCGGGTAGCGTGGGCCCGTATCTATCCATTACATGGAAATTCAAAGCCAGCGAGCCAGTGGACAAGTCCTACTGCTATACGTCGATCGGCGACGGCAACTGGGAAAAAATGCCCAAGCAGCCGTTTGAGTTCTTCCCGGGATTGGAGAATGTGTACACGCAGGTGCTGGACGCGCTTCCGCCGGGGAAGCCTGTCTTCCAGATGCAGTGCTGGGGTTGGCTGGGAGATGCGCTGAAGTTCCTCGGGCAGGCCCAAGCCGAGAAGGCCTGGGACGGCGGCGTCGTGTCGCTGATCGGCCAGAGTTTCGTGTTGACCGGCACGCCGGGCGGGAATGGGCCGCAGGCGGACGTGGTCGGCCCGCAGATCCCGGCACCGTATGCCTTCCGTCAGACCACGGATGTCACGGACTGCTTTGCGCACAAGGGAAACCTGGACCTGTGCAAACTCATTGCCGGCAAGATGTTGAACGACATCCTGGTGGTGTGGGAATGGCAGCCCGGCGCCAACTGGCCCGGCCAGACCGCCTGGCTCAACAAGATCAACGGATACCGCGTCTACCAGCTTGCCTCCCCCGGCTCCAAGAAGATGCTGCTGCAGGAGGTGACTTCGCCGGCGGTGAAGGTGACGGCCGTGCAGCTTCCTTTGGGAAAGGCTTGCTATGGCGTTGAGGCCTATGCCGAGAGCTACGAACTCGGCGGGCTCTCCTCGGCCATGACCACGTTCTGCATCGGCGAGTCGCCTGCGACGCAGAAGATCACGCTGGCCCCGACGCAGTGGATGACGGCGGTCTTCCGGGAGAGCACCGGCGATTGCGAAGACGTGGGCCTCGCGTCCAAGTATGTCTACGAACAGAACATCAACGGTTTTGGCTTCAAACCGGAAGTGGTGGTTGGCAGCTTTCTCAGGGATGAGGACTGCTATGTCGCCACCAAGTCCTCCGGCGCTCTGAAATTCGACTCCCTGGTGCTCCCCCCGGGCGCGGTCGTCCAGAAGGCGATCCTGAAATTCTCGAAGCTGTTCCTGGACTACGGCGCCAGCGGCATGAGCCTCGGCGCCAAGCCGCAGTCCTGCGTGAGCAGCCTTGGACGGGCGACGGCCGACCTTCCAGGATACGTCTCCCCCGACCACTTCATGAAGCTGGATATTCAGTACTGGGGATGGTTCAAGCCGATCACATCGGTGTTTCCGTACCTGAATGAAGTCGATGTCACATGGACCGTGGCCGATTGGCTCGCCCACGCCTCGAGCAACCACGGCTTCATCCTGGTCCCGGTGCCGGCCCCCAAACCCGCCGACGGCGGCGTGGGAAGATGCGAATCCGGGCTCGGGAATTTCCAGCTGGTGATCCACTACTTTACGCCCTAGAGAGCGGAGGTGCAGCGATGAATAACTCACTGATGCGGCGCGGCTGCTTGACGATCGCCCTGTTGCTTTCGGCCTGTGCGCCGGCCGCGGGCGGCCCGGCCGCGGGATTCGCTGGCGTGCGCGCTTGGTTCGACGCGCCTCTGCCTGGCACGGTCTTCTACCCGCCCAATCCGTGCCAGATCGTGGCTCACGGCTCTTCACCCAGCGGGATCGCGCTGTTTGAACTCACGATCAATGGAGGAGCCGCGAGTTCGATTCCAAGCCCTGATACCACGAGCTCACTGGCGACGCTTTCACGCGATTGCGGCCTTTCCCAGCCCGGAGAGTACCAACTGATGCTGCGCGCCCAGGATAACGGCGGCAACTGGAGCGGATACGCGGAGACCAGCCTGATCATCGAAGCGCGCGACGCAACCACACCTGCCGCACCGCCGCCGCCTGCGCCTCCTCCGCTGGTGATCGCCTCAGCCACCAGCGCCCTCCCGGGTGGTGTATCCATCGAATCGGTCGAGACTTGGGTCGTCTATGCGGGCGATGCTAGCTGCGGTCCGAACGATGTGGTGATCACTGCGAGGGCGACGGCACCCAAGGGGATCCAAGTCGTGGTGCTCTTCTACCGCTATGAGCCTGGCAGCCCCAGTGGGTTTCAGGATGTGGCCATGACACCGCTCGGAGGCGATCTGTACCGGGCCAGCCTCATTCCGAACTCAACGCTCGGCGGTCCAGCAGATGGGATAGTGCAGTATCAGGTCGTGGTGCAGCAAAATGATGGCGATAATTCATTGCGCACGCCGGTATTCTCGGATATCGCGGTGCAGGCTTGCAGTCCCGCGGACAACTCCGGCGGCACGGATGCCTGCTCCGCTTTTGCAGATCAGCGTACCTGCATCGCCAAGGGCTGCAATTGGTGGGAAATCCCGGGGACTCCCCCATCCTTCGCATGCCGGAGTCGCCCGTGACGGGGAGTTGTCATATGCCCTATTTCAAAACCTGCCCTCGGCGGCTCAGCCATGAACGGCGCCAATCTCCCCGATCCTCATGCGTGTGCGGCCAATGGTTGCCGTAGGGTAGCTGGCCCGGGCATAGTTCCGGTGTTTAGTTGCCAGAACCTGTGATTTGTGGAAAACGCGGGCGGGTGGCGCGAATGCCTGGATCGATTGGCCGACAGGCTCTTCCAGGCGCCCCACGGCCCGCCGGGTTCCGCGGACAGGACTCGTTTTCCGTTCAACAGGCTCGCCGTTTTTCTTCTAGGTTGCGAACTATGGAGGAACAAGAATG
>JAZDHO010000276.1:0-2091 GCA_043805815.1 Chloroflexota bacterium | reverse complement strand
GCAACGAAGGTCTGTGCCAGGACGACCGCCGCGGTGGTGAACGGCAGGCTGATGCCGAAGAGGGTCAGCGCCGGGCCAAAGAGGCCGTTGCGGCCGAAGGCGATCAGCAACGCCAGACCTGCCACCGAGGGCGGCAGCACGATGGGCAAGTCCAGGATCAGTTCCAGCCAGGCGCGCTGCGGCGAGCGCGAACGTGCCAGCATGTACGCCAGGGGCGTGCCGAACGCCACGGCGACCGCCGTCGTGATGGAACTGGTCACCAGGCTCAGACTCAAGGCGTGGAACGCCTGCGTTGAGATGGCGCTGCTCAGGAACTCCGAGGTGAATGAACGCAGGAGCAGGGCGACCAGCGGCAGCGCGAAGAGTGCGAACAGGATCACGCTGGGGATCACCAGGATCCAGCGTGGGTAACCGTTTACCAGGATGCGGTGCAGCAGGCTGCGGGGGGCGGTCATCGCGGGTCGGCAAAAGATGTCGGATCAACCAACAGGGCCGAAGCCCCACGCCTGCAGTACGGCCTGTCCGGCAGGCGAGAGCACCCATTCAACGAAGCGCTGCGCCAAGGCGGCGTGGGTGGAGGACGCAAGTACGGCGATGGGATATTCGGCGATGACGTTGAGATCCGGCGGGATCTCGATGGTCCTCAGACCGGCAGCCGCGTCCGCATCGGACGAATACACAATGCCGGCGTCCGCCTCGCCGAGCAGTACCTTGGCCACCACCTGTTTGACATTGTCTTCATTCGATACGACGTTGGCCAGCACCCTGCGGTTGAAATCGGCGCCAAATGGGCGGTTCATCATCTCGAGAACCCGGCGCGTGTAGCTGCCGATGGGCACGTCCTCCGCCGCCAGCACAAGCTTGAGCCCAGGCCTCGCCAGATCCGGGAGGTCATGCAGCCCGGCGGGATTGGACGCAGGAAGGATGACGGCCAATTGGTTGGTGAGGAAAACACGCGGCGCATCCGGAGAGACCAGACCGGCGCCGACAAGGGCATCCATCTCTTCCATGTTCGCCGAAGCAAAGACGTCCGCGGAGGCGCCGGCATCGATCTGCCTGCGCAGCATCTGCGAACCGGAGAAGCTGAACACAACTTCGACACCGGGGTTGGCGGCCTCGAAGGCCGCCTCGATCTCGGTGAACGCATCCGTCAGCGAGCTGGCGGCGAAGACGGTGAGCGTTTGGGGTTGACTGGCGCCGGCCTGGAGGTCTGCGCCGCAGCCCATCAGGACTGCCGGGAGCAGCGCGGCCAGGATCCGCCGCGGCTTCATCGCGCGCCTTTTGCAGGGATGTGGAATCGCACTCGGATCTCGCGCAGCCAGGCACGCACGAGCTCCATTTGGCGCAGCCGCAGATCCAGGCTCAAGCGGTTGAACGTTTGGGATTCCGGCACCTGCGCCAACGACAGGCGCAGCCGCCGGATGGTGCGGGTGATCTCCTGAGCCTGCGCGGCGTAAATGCGGGGGGCCTGATCGGGCGTCAACACGTTGACAAAATACAAGCGCGTCAGGAATTCGAGGCGCACGCTGCGGGCGCTGGTGCTGGCTGCGCCCTGCAGCCACTGCGTGAAGCGCTTGCGGCCCGCGGCGGTGATCTGCAGCACCTGGCGTGCCGGCAGCTTGTCCTGCGCCCGCCGCCGGGCGGAGATGTCGCCGCGCTTTTCGAGGCGCTTGAGGACGGAGTATGTCTGGCTCTGGCTCAGGTGCCAGACGTTGCCGAGCTCGGCGATCAGCCGCTGGTGCAGGTCGTAGCCATGGCTCGGTCCAGCCATGAGCAGGCCGAGCAGGGGGTATTCGGGTGAAAGCACGAGCTTCGGACGGGCGAGGCGGGTTTTGGTACTCACTCGGTGAGTATATCCGCGAGCGGATGGGCTGGCAAGGCGCGCACACAGGCCGCGTGCGTGCGAAACGTCGACCCCTGGCTTCCCTATACCGTGGGCCGCAACGACCGGTCTTGATGTGCGACTTGTTCAATTGGGGTTCGATTCCTGAATGCGTGCCGGGTGGGTTCAATCCCTCACCCCCGCCCCTCTCCCACAGGGAGAGGGGGGAGTATTCGGAAAAGTACATGCTGGCGGGAAGAACGCCCGCC
>JAZDHO010000275.1:0-21472 GCA_043805815.1 Chloroflexota bacterium | reverse complement strand
AATATTGTCGACGCCTGTCTGTACCATGGGAACCATGAGGACCGGAAACAATCCTATGCCAACCATCAGCGCGCACAGAGTCGCAATTGCGACCTTATCCATGGCGGTAATCGGGCCCACATGTCCGTCGAGTTTTTCCGGCATGGGGCCGAAGAATACCCTGCGCACAACCATCATCACATATGCCGCCGTGATCACGATGGAGATGGAGGCGATGACCGCAACCAGCCACTGCCTTTGCCAGACTCCAAGGAAAATGGGAAACTCCGCGATGAAGCCGGAAAAGCCTGGCATGCCCATTGAGACGAGGCTGCCGATGATGAAGCCCACGGCAGGCCAGGGCATGATTCTGGCCATCCCTCCCAGTTCGGGGATCTCGCGGGTATGAGCGCGGTCGTAGACCATGCCCACGACGGCAAAGAAGAGCGCCGTCATGACGCCGTGCGAGAACATCTGAAGCCCCGCGCCCGTAAGGCCCACTTTCGAGAGCGTGGAGATGCCGAGCATCACAAGTCCCATATGGGATACCGACGAGAACCCAATCACGTACTTGAAATCCGACTGGACGAAGGCGATGTAGGCGCCATAGACAACGCCTATCGTCGCACACAGCATGACCAGCCATGCCCACGTCTTCGCGCCCTCGGGCAGCAGCATGATCCCGACCCGGAGTGCGGCAAATGCCCCAAGCTTCATGAGCACACCTGCGTGGAACATAGACACGGCAGTGGGCGCTGCGACGTGGCCGTCGGGCGACCAGTTGTGAAACGGCCAGATGCCTCCAAGCACGGCAAAGCCGAAGAACACGGGCAGGAACCAAAGATTCTGGAACGCAACCGGAAAGCCTGCCTGCTCCAGGAGCAGCATATCGAAGGTGTAGTTGCCGAGCGCCTGCCCCGCCTGCCAGTACATGGCCAGCGCGCCAACCAGGGACAGGACCGAACCGAGGAACAAGTACAGCGTAAGTTTCATCGCCGCGTATTCGCGGGTTACCACCCAGCCCCAGATGGCGATCAGCAGATACATCGGGAATACTGCGATCTCGTAGAAGTAGAAGAGCATGAAGAGATCCAGCGAGGCAAAAACCCCAAACACGCCGCTGGCAAGGATGAAGAGAAAGGCAAAGAACTCACGCGGCCGGTCCTGGATGCCCGCCTCGACGTGGTCGTGCTTCTCGCCCCAGGAAATGAGCACGCCCGTGAACATGACCACGCCAGTGAGGAGGACAAGGGGAGCGCTGATGCCATCCACGCCGAAGTGCAAACTGATGCCTAGAGCCGGCAACCAGGCGTACTTCTCGATGAACTGGTATCCCTGCATGTGCTGGACCAAGTACTGAAGGTAGACAGCAGCGGAGAGCAGAAGATCCAGCACTGCAGCCGAAAGGGCAACTGTGCGGACCAGGTTCTTCTTTTGCGCCGGCAGCAGCAGCATGATCAGGGAGCCGCTTGCAGGGATGAAGACAATTGCACTCAGGAACGGGAACGTCATCGACACCTCTCAGAACAGTTGCAGCACGGCCTTGTTGATGATATCCAGAATCCAGGCGGGCCATACCCCAATGACCAACATCAGGAACATCAGGGGCGCGACGACGATGATTTCTCGAGAACTGATCTCAGTCAGCCGGTGTTCGCCGTGACTCCAGCGCTGATTCATCGGACCATGCAGCACCTGCTTGAGGCCTTTCAAGATGTAGGCCCCCGTGAACAACAAGCCAAGCATGGAAATGGCGGTGTACACGGTGAGGATCGGATATGTGCCCCGCACGACCAGGAACTCCGAGATGAAGCCATTGAGACCAGGCAACCCCAGCGATGCCATGGATGTGAAGATCAGGATGCCGCCGTAGATCGGAACAAGCGGGAACAGCCCACCGAAGTCCTCCAGGTTGCGGGTGTGAGTGCGGTCATAGAGCACCCCGACCAGAAAGAACATGCCGGCCGCGGAGAGGCCGTGATTGAACATCTGCAGGATCGCTCCGTTGAGGGCGATCCTGGCATCTGTCGTGCCGGCGGCGAGCGCCGCGGCGGCTATTCCCAAAACAACGAATCCCATGTGGTTCACCGATGAATAGGCGACCAAACGCTTGAAATCAGTCTGCGCGTATGAAGCCAGTGCACCAAAGACGATTGCCGCGGTGGCAAGCACCGCCAGCGCGATCGCGAATTGCCTCGCTTGTTCCGGATAGAGGGGCAGCACCAGCCGCAGGAATCCGTATGCACCCAGTTTCAACAGGACACCCGCGAGGATCATGGAACCTGCCGTAGGAGCCTCCGTGTGCGCATCGGGCAGCCAGGTGTGGAACGGCCAGACCGGGATCTTCACGGCGAACGCGATGACGAATGCCCAGAAAACGACAGCCTTCACATTAGCAAGAGGAAAGCCCAGCAGCGTGCCCTGGATGGAGTTCCATTGTTCCGTGATGCTGGCGAGGTCGAACGTTCGGAACAGGACGCCCAGGAGCTGGATACCCAGCAGCAGACCCAGTGATCCGCCCATAGTGTAGATCATGAACTTGAGCGAGGCGTAATCCTTGTTCGCACTGCCCCATTGATTGATGAGGAAGTACATTGGGACAAGGCCTATCTCCCAGAAGACGAAGAACAGGAGCAGGTCCATCGCCAAGAACACGCCCAGCATCCCGGTCTCCAGGAAGAGGAACAACATCATGAACGTCCTTGGACGATCCGTGATGCCGAAGGATGCCAGTATGGCCAGAGGCGTCAGCAAGGTTGTCAGCAGGACCATGGTCAGCGAAAGACCGTCGACACCCAGGTGGAGCGTGGAGCCGATGGCCTCGTACCAGGCATACTGCTCCTCAAACTGGAAACCGGCGCCGCCCGGGTCAAACCGCATCCACAGGTAAGCCGAAAGCCCGAATGAAATGAGACTGGCCAGGAGTGCAAACCACCGAATCAGCCCGTTGCTTGCGCGCGGCAAGAACAGCATGACAAGGGCCGCCAGGGCGGGCAAGAAGAGGATCAGACTGAGAACGTGCGCGGCAATGAAAGGCATTACGTGCTCCAGTCCGAATGGGGCCGAAGCCTCGGCGCGGGCAGATCGAGTGGAGAACGGCTCCAGGTCATCACGATCAGACTCTCAGCAGCAGAAAGTATGTCAGGCCAGCCACCATGAGCACAATGAGAAGCGACACGAGCATATACTGCTGGACTCGGCCGGTCTGGATGGGCCGAAGGTTCCTTCCGGTGCGCTGCACGACGTTCGCCGTGCCGTCACCCAAGAACGCGTTGATCACAGGTTTGTCTATCAGGTTTCGCAGGCCGGAACCGATAGCTGCGGTACCCTTCCCGAAGAGATGCAGGAAGCCATCGATCATTTCCCTGTCCATGATCTCGTACACCAGCCTCTTCGCGATCCAGGTCACCGGCTTGATCAAGAGAGCGGCGTAGACTTCGTCGATGTACCACTTATTCTTCAGGACCGGCACCTGCAGCGCATCCTGTGCCGGGGACGTCACATTGCGGTAGGCCAACCAGCCGAGTGCCAATCCCCCCAGAGCCACCGCGAGGGAAGTGAGCAGAGGAATCCAGTTGAATCCCACTTCATGCACCTCGCCAAGCATGCTGCCCACGAAATGATGAAACCAGTTCGGAAGTATGCCTCCAAGCACTGGGAAGTGCTCGGGAATCCCCACCCAGCCAAATCCCAAGGCAAATATGGAGAGCACAATCAGCGGCAGCGTCATGGTCCAGACGCTCTCCTGGGCGCTCGAGGCGGCGTCGCTGCGCGGCTTCCCAAGGAACGCGAGCGTGATCTGCCGCATCGTATAGAACGCCGTGAGGAAGGCCGCGATTGCCAGCGTCACAAAGACCGCGACGTTCCCGCCAAACGTGCTGGCGAGGATCTCATCCTTGGACCAGAAGCCCGCGGTCACGATCGGGAAGCCCGACAGCGCGAACCCCCCAGTGAGAAACGTCCAGAATGTGATCGGCATCTTTCGACGCAGGCCACCCATGTTGAACATGTCCTGTGCGTCGATGTGTTTTCCGGTATGCAGGATGCCATGCTCCATGCCGTGGATGACGGATCCCGAACCAAGGAACAGAAGGGCCTTGAAGAATGCATGTGTCACCAGATGAAAGGCCGCGGCCACATACGCGCCCGCGCCAAGCGCGGCGATCATGTAGCCGAGCTGCGAGATCGTCGAGTAGGCAAGCACGCGCTTGATGTCGTTTTGTGCGAGAGCAATTGTCGCGGCAAACAGGGCGGTGAAGGCACCGATGACCGCCACGACCGTCATGGTGCGCGGGTCGAGGCTGAGGAGCGGAAAGATGCGGATCACCATGAAGACGCCCGCCGACACCATGGTGGCCGCGTGGATCATCGCGCTCACGGGCGTCGGGCCCTCCATCGCGTCGGGCAGCCACACATGCAGCGGGAACTGAGCTGATTTGCCGACGGTGCCGATGAAGAGGAGCAGCCCGATTAGACCGGCTGCCGATAGCCCCAGAACTGGAGCAGGGACGCTGGCAAGTGTGCGCAGCACATGCGGCTGGAAGATCTCACGAAACGAAAGCGTTCCGGTCGCGCTGTAGACAAACGCGATTCCCAGCAGCATGAAGACGTCGCCGACGCGCGTAGTCATGAAGGCTTTCACCCCGGCATCGCGAGCGGAGGGCTTCGAATACCAGAAACCAATCAGAAGGTACGAACAAAGGCCCATGATCTCCCAGCCGACAAACAAGGTCAGGAGGTTATCGGAGATCACCAGCGTGAACATTCCGAAGGCGAACAGGCTGATGAAGGCGAAGAAACGCGAATACATGGGCTCGACAGAAGGCACCATACGCTTGTGGCCGTCGCCTTCGATCGCTGCCCCGTGCGGCGGCAGGCCGGGTTTGTCGTGCTCACCGGCCGGTTGCCCAAAGTTGTGATAACCCACGCTATAGACGAAGATCATCAGGATCGTCCAGGAAACGAAGAACAACCCAATTGCCGCCAGCGGATCGACCAAGACTCCCACCCTGAGCCACGTGTCGGCCGTTGGGATCCAGTTCACGGCAGAGACGAAGGGCTCTTCCGCCAGCTCGTGAGCGCCCAAAGCCCGCACGAAAACCACCATTGCGCCGAACCAGGCCAACAGGGCCCCGACCAGCGCAATCGTATGGCTCAGCGCCTTACCGCGGTTAGTAAGCAGTACGATCAGGAAGAAGGCAAGAAGCGGAGGCACTGGGATCAACCAGATCAACGTCTCGGTCGTCATGAAACC
This sequence comes from Chloroflexota bacterium, assembly GCA_043805815.1. Lineage (GTDB taxonomy): Bacteria > Chloroflexota > Anaerolineae > Anaerolineales > Villigracilaceae > Fen-1038. The sequence continues at coordinate 16,239 of JAZDHO010000275.1, read as the reverse complement.
TCTGGCAATTTGACTGCTGCACAGAAACAAGCCCAGCGATGGCTGAACGGAGCCGTTTGGGCAGAGCGACACCCTACCATTTCATCATGTCCAGATCGTCGGCAATCACAGTGCCCCGCTGCCGGTAGACCGAGATAACCAGCGCCAGGCCGACGGCCACCTCGGCGGCAGCGACGGCAAACACAATAATCGCGAAAACCTGGCCTGCCATGTCAGTGACGCGGCCGTAGCGCCAGAACGCAACCAGGTTGATATTCACGGCGTTCAACATCAATTCAACCCCCAGCAGGATCGCGATGGCGTTCTTCCGGGAGAGCACGCCGAAAAGCCCGATGCTGAACAACCCGGCGGACAAGGTCAGAAACCATGAGATCGGGATCATGCAGGCTCCTACTTCCGTGTGAACGCCACGTACACCGCCCCGATCAAGGCCGCGAGCAGCAGGACGGATGCGACCTCAAAAGGCAGCACAAATGCGTCTGGTGCGATGAGCGCATTGCCCAGGGAGCCCACTGCATCGAAATCGGCCGGAAGCGCCGCGGCCGACTTGTCGAATCCGCTCCAGCCCTGGAGCATCCAGACCAGGCCTCCGAATGACAGGGCCGCCACGATGGCGCTCAACCACCACGCCCGATTGAGTTGTCGCCCGCGATCACGCATGTCTTTATGCGTGAGCATCACCGCAAAAATGAACAGGATGGCGATCGCCCCGATGTAGATGACAACCTGTACGATGGCAAGAAATCCTGCATTGAGCAGTGCAAACAGGATCGCCACGCCAAAGAGGGTGACGATAAGCCAGAGGGCGGCATGAATCAGGTTTCTGCTAGTCACGACCAGCAAGGCCGAGATCAGGATGATTGCTCCTACTCCAAGAAACACAAGCTGTGTCCCGTTCAAGTCGCGCTCCTACTGACCTGTCGGCACGCGGCGGACTGAGGGCTGGACCCTGGCGCGTTCACGTTTCCCGAATCTTCGGAGGATTTCCACCACGATGGCACCGGCCAGGACATTTGTGAGCAGCATACCGGCTCCGTGAATCAAGGCCGAGGCATCACGCAGCAGCGTATGCACAAGGGCTGTCGCCAGCAGCAGGGCAAAAGCGAGCGGGGTCAGGAATTTCCAGTTGAACGCCAGCATATGATCGATGCGGACCCGCATCACCGTATATCGAATCCACATGATGATCCAGTATCCAAACAACGCCTTTCCGAGGAAAATAGCTGCCGCGACGAGCGGGCCAAGCTGCTCGAGCCCGAAGAGGCGATAGCCCCCGAAGAATAGGATCGCCCAGAACCCCCCGAAGGTGAACGCGTGCAGCAATTCACCGGCGTAGAACAGACCAAACTTCATGCCGGTGTACTCGATGTGGAAGCCTGCCACGATCTCAGATTCGGCCTCGTTGAGATCGAACGGCGATCTGCCAAGTTCCGCTATGGCGGCGATCATGAAGATGATGGCGGCCATCGGCGCCAGCACGACGTACCAGACGTCCTGTGCCTGAATGATGGCGTTCATGCCCATGGAGCCCGCGAGGATCGTTGGGATCAGCATGGTCGTGATCATCGGCACTTCGAATGAAACTAGCACGGCGACCTGGCGGAAGGCACCGATGAGTGCGTACTTGTTGTTGGAGGCCCAGCCTGCCATGATGATCGCCAAGGTTCCGATGGCCCCGGCGGCAATGATGTACAGGGCGCCAACGTTCAAGTCGACGCCGAAAATCACGGGCGCCAACGGAACAATGGCCCACAAGAGCAGCACGGACATCAACGAAAGTATGGGAGCCAGGTTGTAGACCACGCGGTCTGCCCCGTTTGGAGTGATGTCTTCCTTGATCAGAAGCTTGATGATGTCGGCGAAAGGCTGGATGAGCCCAAACGGGCCCAGGCGGTTCGGGCCGAGCCGGTCCTGAAAGCGCGCAACGACCTTTCGTTCCACCCACACCAGCAGGATATCGAGGAGCATCATTGCCGAAACCAGCACGACGACACCGGTGAGCTGAATCAAGAGGGCGCTCAGCCAGGCCGGCATCCCCCAGCTCGAGAAAAGTAGCGCCATCCACTCCGCGGCCGAGTTGATCGGGTCAGCCCAGAGATTCATTGGCGCTCCTGAGGTGCCAGATCGGCGTATATTCACTGCCCCGAAGGGGGCCCGCGCGCAGCGACTGGCCCCACTCAAACAAAAGGCTGGAAGGTCCCAGCCTTTCAGTCTCGATCTTGATGGTCCTGCTCACGCCCATTCGAGCATGCCTTTGCGCCAGGCATAGATCAGCCCGGCGAGCAGGATGAGGACGAAGACAATTCCCTCCAGGACGGCGAACAGGGGCAGTTTTCCGAGTGCCACGGCCCACGGAAACAGGAACACGGTCTCAACGTCGAAGACCAGGAAGACCAGGGCGAAAACGTAGTACTGGGCCTTGAGTTGCACCCAGTTATCTCCCACGGTCTCCATGCCGCATTCATACGTGCTCTGTTTGATGGGATTTGGTTTCCTGGGAGCGATGATCCACGAGACGGTAATTGCGGCTGCGGGCACCAGTGCTCCGACGATGAGAAACAATCCCACATACATCCATTCGTTTTGCATGGCTACTCCGGCGCATGAAATCGCCCGTGCCGGCAATCGGGGCGGGCGAAATTGTACCATGAAGCACTATGTGGGGCACTCGGCGAGATTACGCTTGCCGGGTGATATTCGTCATATATTTGTTCATACGAGTATACTAAATCAGATTGCGCCGTGCGGTCGTTCAGACAGCCATCGCAGAACGTCATCGACAAACGGAAAAGCGAGGAGCAGGCTGGCGATCAGGCCAAGACCACCCCCTGTCCTCGCTAGCTGACCGCTCATACCAAGGAAGCTAGTACCCGAGATCTCGAGCGATTGCGCCGACAGCGCGAATCGTGTCTGAGCTTGAGTGGATCTTTCGACGATCACGAGGAACAGCCACGCCGTGCCTGGATGCTTCGTCGGCTCGGAGAGACTCACGCTCCAGACGAATTCCACCGGCACGGCCGACAAAAGCGGCTCGCTGATCGCGTCGTATGGGCGTACCCGCGCGCCCGGCAAGTCGAGTCGGGCCTCGGCGATCACAGTTGAAGAGGCAGGATCTGCCGGCGCTGAAGATGTGGCGCCGCCTCCGCCCCCACCGTGAGCCCCCGGGGCAGGAGTAAGCGCACTTGGCTGGGCGCGAGCAAGCCTGAGCCTAATCGGACCTGCATCGTGCAATCGGAGCCGTGCAGGGTACTGAAGGGTGACAGTATGATTTTGAGGGCCCGGCCCGGGCGCGAGCGCCTGCGCGGTGGCCGCTGGGATCACTACGGCCTCCGTCGGCGACCCAGCCATCTGTCCGGGTCCCAGCTCCAAGATGATGGTCTCGCGAGTGGGTGGCCAATACCCCCAAGCGGCCATCGCAGCTGATGCCGAGAAGAGGACTGCCGACGCGGAGAGCCGCAGTCTGCGCGCCCGGCTCAATCCGCGCCGAGGACACATCTCACGGCCGACCTGCAGCCTTCAGCGCCCTATGCTTCTGCCTGACGATCGCCGAGCGGAAGATGCGATCGAAGAAACCGTAGTATCCGTCCTTGTCATACAGGATCATATAGTCCGCAGGGCCGTACTCTTCAGGGCGATAGAGGATGCCCGGATTCGCATTCATCTCGAGGAAGAACATACTTCCGGAATCCTTCACGCGCACATCGCAGCGCCCGTAGCCGGTCCCGCCGAGCGCGAGATAGAGTTTGCGGGCGTCTTCTTGAAGCCGCTTCGCCAGCTCGAGATCCATTACCTCCTTGAAGTCGAATGGAAGCGAGTAGTCCCACTTGACATCCGTGTGCCAGAATTCCTCTCTTGGTGGGAAGATCAACTCCGTCGGCGGGTACACGAATGGCTTTGAGAGGTCCTCGGGATTGTCCACGACAAAGACGTTATATTCGCGCCCCTCGATGAATTCCTCCACGCGAGCACTGCCGAATTCCGCCGCGATTCGCTCGAACTGCTCATGAAGCTGATGCGGATTCGCGACCTTGGAATCCCGGGTCATGCCAGTGCTTCCAAAGCTTTGCGGGTGCTTGACCATGAGCGGATAGCTGAGATTGCTCGCAAGATTATCCATCTCCTCGGGCCGTGAGATCCGATAGCCCTTGGCGAATCCGATTCCGCCTGCCTCCGCTGCGGCCTGCATCTCTTCGCGTGTGGGATCGTAGAACTTGCTGTCCGAGCCGGTGAACGGCAGATTCAGCTCTTCCAGTGTCTCTACCACGTCGATCCCGGCATAGTCCTCGGCTATCGGGGCATCGCACAGATTGAAATAGACGTCGAAGCGCTCTTGGCTGGCGACCTCAATGATCCTCTCGCGAACGGGGCGCTTCAGAAGCACGATCTCCCATTCGCATGGGTAGTGAGCCATGAATTCCGCCGGCGAAAAAGGCTCCTCCGGATCGTCTTCGTAGAGGACACACACGCGCATCATGGACCTCCGCCTTTTCACCGAACGGTATCACAAAAAGAGGCGCCGGACAACCCTCGGGCCGGCCCGTCTGGCGAGAAGGCACTCGGCTGCAGCATGGGATTCGGCGTAGAATGAGCACGCCAAGGGACCTATTGCCGGAGAGCACCGAGGAACGCCATGCCGCATCCCCCTGAACCCTTCCGCATCAAAGTCACCGAAGCCATTCAGCTGATCCCGCGCCCCGAGCGTCAGGCTCGCATGAAGGCAGCTGGCTACAACATCTTCGCCCTCAGAGCGGAAGATGTTTTCATAGATCTGCTTACCGACTCAGGCACGGGGGCGATGAGTCACGAACAGTGGGCCGCGCTCATGCACGGGGACGAGTCCTACGCGGGCGCGCGCTCGTTTCACCGCCTGCGAGCAGCAGTGGAGGACATCTTCGGATTCAAATACTTCGTCCCAACGCATCAGGGGCGCGCTGCAGAGAATATCCTGAGCGCCGCACTCGTCAGGCCGGGACAGTTCGTGCCTTCCAACATGCATTTTGACACGACCGATGCCAACATCCGGGCCCGTGGCGGCCGGCCGGCGAACCTCGTCATCGACGAAGCCTACGATCCGGCGATTCCTCACCCCTTCAAGGGCAACATGGACATCCGCAAATTGCGGGCCTTCATCGAGAAGGTAGGTGCAGCCAATATCCCCTTCGGCATGCTGACCATCACCAACAACGCCGGCGGCGGCCAGCCGATCTCGATGGAGAACTTGAAAGCAGTCGCAGCCGTTTATCGCTCCCACAAGATACCCTTCTTCATCGACTCGGCTCGCTACGCAGAGAATTGTTTCTTCATCAAGCTTCGCGAAGGCGGCTATGAGAATCGATCTGTTCGGGAGATAGCTCGAGAGCTGTTTGGCCTCGCCGATGGCATGACCATGTCCGCAAAGAAGGATGCCATTGTTAACATCGGCGGGCTCTTGTGCATGAACGATGAGAAGTTGTTTCAAAACGTCAAGAACGAGTTGATCCTGCGCGAGGGCTTTCCAACCTATGGCGGCCTGGCTGGCCGGGACCTTGATGCCATGGCTGTTGGCCTCTACGAGGGCCTCGACGAGTCCTATCTGGCGTATCGGCTTGCGCAGACGGGCTACCTGGCCTCCCGGTTGAATGATGTGGGGCTGGCCACGATCCAGCCTCCTGGCGGTCACGCAGTCTACGTGGACGCGCTCAGCACGCTGCCGCACATCCCTCAGGGTGGATTCCCGGGGCAGGCACTCGCCGTGGAGCTGTACCTGGAAGGCGGAATTCGGGCGTGCGAGATCGGATCGGTCATGTTCGCGTTTCCGGATCCGGAAACCGGCAAGATGGTCTATCCCAGGCTTGAACTGGTTCGACTTGCCATTCCTCGACGCACATATACGCAAAGCCACCTCGACTATGTCGCAGACTGCTTCGCCAGTATCAAGAAAAGGGTCAACTCCATCCGCGGTTACAAGTTCTCCTACGCGCCCGAATTGCTGCGGCACTTCACCGCCAGATTCGAGCCGCTGTAGTTACCGCCAGCGACACGCCCGCCTCCCTCATGGGCCGAGCCGGCGTCTCCAGCGGAGAATGCGCGTCTGCCGGATGCCGATCCGCCCATTGATCGGCGGAGAGATGCTGTCGTGATACGCTGGATCGACCCCCAGCCCAGCACAGCGGGCGCACTGTCGGCGCTCGGATTATCGCCCTTGGTCGAGGGGATCCTGCTCAGGCGCGGCATAAGCGATGTCTCCGACGCGCATGCCTTTCTGCATCCGGAGTCGGTTGCGCCCACCCCCTTCCCGGGCATCGAGAGAATGGTCGAACGCCTTCAGGCTGCATTGCGGGACGAGGAGGCAATCTGCATTTGGGGGGACTTCGATGTCGACGGCCAAACAGCGACGGCGCTGCTCGTAGAGGCATTGCGCCTAGTGGGCGCCCGCGTCGGCTATTATGTTCCGATCCGCAGGACCGAAGGGCACGGTGTGCAGATCTCGAGTCTCAAGAGGATCCTGGACGGGGGCGTGAGGCTGGTTCTCACTTGCGACACGGGCATCACGGCTCATGACGCCATATCCTATGCGAAGGGGCGCGGTGCGCAATTCCTGATCACCGATCACCACGATCCGGATGAAACGCTGCCGGGGCCCACGCGGTCATCAATCCAAAACTGCTACCGGAGAGCCACGCGTTGGCGAACCTGGCAGGAGTCGGCGTGGCCTACAAACTCGCGGAAGCGCTGCTCAGCGCAAAGGGATTGGATCCTGCCGCGCTACTCGACCTGGTCGCATTGGGCCTGATCGCCGATGTGGCACTGTCGCGCGCAGAGACCCGCGCATTGGCGCACCAAGGCATCCAGAGGCTACAAAGGACAGGCCGGCTGGGCCTGCACATGCTCGCACAACAAGCCGAAGCAGATCTCGAAACGCTTACGGAAGAAACCATTGGCTTCGTATTCGCGCCGCGTCTAAATGCGCTGGGACGGCTTGGCGATGCAAATGCAGCCGTAGAACTGCTGCTTTCCAAGGATCCAGTGCGCGGACGGATCCTCGCCTCTCAGATCGAGGCACTCAACACCCAACGAGGGCTGCTGACGGACCAGGTTTGCCAGGCCGTGGAAGGGCGCATCGCCTCAGATGCATCCTTGCTCCGCCAACCCGTCCTGATGCTGGAGCATGCATCCTGGCCTGCAGCAGTGCTTGGCATCGTCGCGTCAAGGCTGGTGGAGCGTTACCGCAGACCTGCAATACTGCTCGCGCGGGGCGACGACGACGTCTGGCGCGGCTCTGCGCGCTCGATCGAAGGCTTGCACATCACCCGAGCCATAGCTGCTAACCGGGCAATGCTGTTGAGCTTCGGCGGGCATCCGATGGCAGCAGGGCTATCCGTGCAATCCGAGCAGCTGCCCCGGTTCCGATCAGCCATTCAGCGCACCGCCGAACAGTTGCTTTCCGCAGCGCAGATCCAAGAGCAGGTCCTGCACATCGATCAATGGATCTCGCTCGGCGGTCCTTCACGTGATGTCGCCGAAGACCTCGCGCAATTGGCACCATTTGGAGCCGGGAATCCCACTCCGGTTCTTGCCACGCGCGGCGTCCAAGTCAGGACGTCGAGGCAACTGGGCCGGGCGCAGGAGCATCGGAAGCTGGTGGTTGCCGACAACGGGGGCGCTCAGACGGAAGTGCTGTGGTGGAATGCCGGCAAGGAGGCGATTCCGGCCGGCAAGTTCGATATTGCCTATTCGATGCGCCCGGCGAGCTTCCGGGGTCAACGGATGGTCACGCTCACGCTGGTCGACTTCCGCATGCAGGCAGAAACGCCCCTCCGTGTGACGTCGGACGTGGTCGCGCTGATCGATATGCGAGGAGCGGCAGTGCCGGAGCTGCCGCCGGACTGCCTCGTGTGGGCGGAGGCAATGCAACCTCCAATCGGGATCGATCGCTCTCGATTGCACCCGGCCCGGCAACTGGCGATTTGGACGTCCCCCCCGGGCAGGGCGGAGCTGCTCTCCGCGCTCAGCGGAGTGCAGCCCCGAAGCGTGTACTTGATCGGCAGAAGACCAGATCTCCCCGAAACGCCCGAGGTATTAGTGAGTCGCCTGGCCGGTTTGGCCAAGTTCGCGCTGCAGCGGCGCGAGGGTCAGACCAAGGTCTCCGAGCTCGCCGCGGCCTGCGCTCAGAAGGAATTGACCGTGCGCATTGGTCTGGAGTGGCTGGCCGCCGGTGGTCATCTCTGCGTCAGGACGCAGGATGATGTGGTGGAGCTGAGCCCGGGGTCGGGCCAGGCTGACAGAGCGCTCCAAGAGGAATTGTCAGCTGGGATGAGGAGCCTTGTCGGAGAGACGGCGGCATTTCGGGCCCATTTTGAGATCGCCGATGCCGATTCACTGATTCATGGGCTCGGTCCCGCCATCAACAAAGGCTAGCATGCCTGCAGCCGCCAATCAGCCTCGCCCACTTACTGTCCCCGGGGGGTACAATCGCGGGGTGGCAGTAGCATAGTTTCGCACGGCAGCGCGCGTATTTCTGCTATAAGCAACCGAATTGCACGAAGCTGGGTCCAACGGGTCGTCGCGCATGGGTTTTGAGGAATTCCCTCACACGGCAGATTGCGCCCTGCGAGTATGGGCACCTGACTTGGCGTCGCTATTCGCGGAGGCGGCCTTGGGCCTCAACTCCGTTGCCGGTGCCGAGATCGGCAGCGGTGTTCGGGTGACTCGCGAGATCTCACTTCATGAATCAGACGCCGAGAGTCTGCTGGTCGCATTCCTGACCGAACTGGTCTACAGTCAGGAACAAGAAGTGCTGGGGTTCGACCGGTTCCGTCTGTGTGTCTCGAACCGGGACCTGTCCGGCCAGATGCATGGCTCAAGGCTAGTGTCCGTGTCGAAGCCCATCAAGGCGGTCACTTTTCATAACCTTGAGATCCGGGAATCCGCGCGCGGGCAGGAAGCGGAAATCGTGTTCGACGTATGATTCGAGGCTTCATCGTCATGGCTCCCAAATGATGTGATCAATAGCAGATATGCGAATTAGCGACCTGATCCCGATCAGCGCACACGAGTGGGAGATCCCGCGCAGCCACCGGCAGGATATGCGTGTCCCCGTGCGGCTGTTCGCCTCGCACCAAATTCTCGAACAGGTCATGGACGACAGGTCCCTCGATCAGGCGGTCAATGCAACGACACTCCCCGGCGTGGTCGGAAATGTTGTCGTCATGCCGGACATGCATCAGGGATACGGGTTCCCGATCGGCGGCGTAGCCGCCACGGAGGATCCGCACGGCGTCATATCGCCGGGTGCTATCGGCTATGACATCAACTGCGGCGTCCGCCTGCTCGCATCATCCCTTGAACTGGCGGAAGGTCAGGGCCAGATCCAAGCCCTTGCCGATCGCCTGGACGCGTATTGTCCGAGCGGAGTTGGCAAGTCCGGTGCTCTCTCGGTAAGCACAGCAGAGCTCGATGGCCTGCTGCGTGACGGCTCGTCATGGGCGCTCAAGAATGGGTATGCCACCGAATCCGATCTTGAATGCACGGAGGATGGCGGTCGCCAGGAAGGTGCGATGCCGGACCATGTTTCGGCCCGGGCCAAGGTGCGGGGCCGGCAACAAGTGGGCTCGCTTGGTGCCGGAAATCACTTCATCGAGGTCGATGTGATCGACGAGGTTCTCAATGAGCAGGCAGCATCGGCCTATGGATTGCAGGCGGGCTGCCTTGCCATCCAGATCCACTGCGGCTCGCGGGGACTTGGCCATCAGGTCTGCACGGACTTTGTGCAGCAATTCCAGAGCGCTGTGAAAAAGTATGCCATACAGCTTCCGGATCGCGAGCTCGTGTGCGCGCCCATGGACTCTCCAGAGGGCCAGTCGTATTTCGGGGCAATGCGCGCCGCCGCGAACTTCGCGTTTGTGAACCGCCAGATCCTGGCCCATTCTGCGCGTCGGGCTTTCGAGGACACGTACAGGTCCAAGTCCACGCGCTGGCATCTCCACCAGGTCTATGATGTGGCCCACAACATGGGGAAGCTCGAACAACACGAAATTGGCGGCAAGCCTATGAGGGTCTGCGTTCACCGCAAAGGCGCCACCCGAGCATTCGGCCCCGGTTCGCCAGACCTGCCCTCGCGATTCCAGAAGACGGGTCAGCCCGTTCTCGTCCCTGGAAGCATGGGGACCGCCTCGTGGGTACTGGCAGGGACAAAAGAGAGCATGCTGCGCTCGCTGGGTTCATCTTGCCACGGTGCTGGTCGCGTCTGGTCGCGGTCGAAGGCCAAGAAAGCCGTCCGCGGCGAAACGCTGTTGCGCGAACTTGAGGCGCGGGGAATTGCCATCCGCGCGGGATCGATGCCTGGTCTTGCAGAAGAGGCACCGGCCGCATATAAGGACGTGGACACCGTCGTAGACACCGTCGTCCAGGCTGGAATTGCCGTCAAAGTCGCGCGGCTCCGCCCTGTCGCCGTGATCAAGGGCTAGAACGCCGATGGCCGTCCGGGTCAGGTCCGGACGCCGGCGCGCTGATCGGCGCGAATCGTGCGTTGGTCAGTCTGGCCAGATCTGCCACCCGGAGCTTGATATTCAATCCCCTCTTTCCCCCCGAGACATGTATTTCGGGATGCTTCTCGGCCGAGATATCAATCAGCACGCGAAAGCCTTTATGGACAAGCGCCAGGGGCGAGATCCCGCCGGCGCGCAGGCCCGTCATTTCCTCGGCCTCCCGCTCCGTTGGCACGTGCACTCTCTTTTCACCGACTGCAATCGCGACCTTCTTCAGGTCGACCGTTGAAACAGCGGACACCAGAACCAGCAGCGGCTGCCCAGGCTCATCTCGCGTCACGACGATCGTCTTGAAAACCAGCTCGGGGCGGGTATCCAGCAGCGTGGCGACCTCGAGCGCGCCGAGTTTCTGCTCTGGCAGTTCGAATGCCGTGTACGGGATCTTGCGCGCATCGAGCATTCTCGTGGCGTTGGTGACCGCAGCCATAATCTCATTATACGTGGCGGGGTTGCGGGCCCTGAAGATTCCGCTTATAGTCAGACAGCCAACGCGGGCCGGCTCGGGCGCTTGGCGACCGCGCGCAGAAGGGGTGGCGATCCGCAGGCCCCGGCAGTGAGTCGGCCTCACAAATAGCCGGATCAGGATTGAAACCGGCATTCCAGGCAGCGTTGAGCTTGTGCAATGCTGATGCTATCGCAAGCCCTTGTTGCCATGCCTCACCGCAGTCAAATAGCCTCACGTGAGAAACGACCCAGAACAGGGCAGCGCGATCCCGACGCCGCTCCGGGTCCAGGGTTCCTCTCCTCGCCTCAAGCAACAGCCAGCCTCATTACCGCGCTCTTCTTCGGCCTGTGTTTGCTGATCCTGCGACCTGGGTACTGGATAAACGATGATCTGAAGATCATCTGGAGCGTAGCCGGCTATCCCGGGGGTGGAGAGACAAATCCGTTCATGATCCACAGCAATGTGCTGCTGGGGTTCCTTCTCGCCCCGCTTTACGCGTTGCATACGACGCTGAACTGGGAGATCTACCTTTTCGCTCTCATCAACGCATGTTCGATCTGGGTGGTGTTGTACCTTATCCTGTCGGGGTCTACCTCGAGTGACTATCGCCTCCGCGCCGTAGCAGCAGTTCTGGCGTCGGGTGCGATTCTCGTACTGAGCATCACGTACACGGTAACGGCGGCGCTCGCCTCGCTTGCCGGAATCTGTCTGGTCCTGGCCTCAGCCAATCCACGGACTTCGTCGTGGAGATGGCCCGCCCTTGGCGGAATTGCCCTGATGCTCGTAGGAAGTCTCATTCGCATCCAGATGCTGATCCTGGCGGTGGCGCTCGTTGTCGTCGCAATGCCGTGGATCGGCCGAGAATTGAACTGGCGCCGATTGTTGCCCGTCGGCCTACTTACGATTTCTGTTCTAGGTTCCTGTTATGCGTTTGACAGGCTGTATGTCCGGGCTCACCCCGAATGGAATACGTACTATGCCTACAACCGGATCAGGCAGAAGCTGCATGACGCGCACCGGCTGAACAACCTTCATACCCAGATCCGGCGCGTGGGCTGGACAGGGAATGACCAGGAACTGTTCGCCCGCTGGTTCTACCCCGATGCCGACCGCTATTCCTATGATCACCTGAGCTACCTGGTCGAAAGAACCTCCGGAATGAGCCAGGATCCGGCTGGCACGCTTGAGGCCTTTGCGCGTCGGCTCATCGAATTGGATGCCGGAGGGCGCGTCCTGATCATGATTGCGATGGCGTGGTGGCTCTTCTCCGGCGCCTGGTCCAGGCGCCTGATCTGGAGCATGCTGACCGTTTGGGCCACGGCACTTGCCCTGAATTTCTTGCTTGCATTGGCATACAAGAATCCAGACTATGTGGTCGCGAGCACCATCGCAGCCAGCCTCATGTTCTCAATGATGCTCCCCGGATGGCACCCCGAAGGCTCCGGTCTTGTCTTGAAAGACCGGGGCAAGGCGCCTTGGGTTCGCGCCGCGGCCACATTGGGATCAACACTCCTTCTCGGAATTGCGGTTGCCATGCTACTAGCCCGCCTGATCGACGCGTCCAATACCAATGCCATCAAGCAGACAACGTATGCCAGGATTCTGGCTGACCTTGCCGGTCTCCAGAGGACAGGCGCAATCGCCGGAGACGCCATCATCCTCTCCCCAGCAAACGGTCTACCTTATGAGTGGTCCTACCCCTTTAGGCTCACCCGTCCAACTCCAAGCTTTCTCAACACCGGCTGGATCACCTTCTCACCAGAATACGACCGGGTGCTGCGACAGTACAAGATCACGCCTCTGCCGGACGCCTTGCTGCAGAAGGACAATCTCTATCTGATGACCGATGCTGGTTTTACGCTTTACCTCGGTCGCTATTTCGAAGAACACCGCGGTACGGGCGTGCGCTTCCAGTCCATCTATGAGATGCCCAATCCGGCCCATCTTCCGGGCTACGATGCAACCAATCTGTACAAGGTGCAGGCGTTTCAGTAGCGGGCAGCCAACCACGGCCCATCCTTTGTGTGTTCCAGATTGGGCGTCAACTCCGGTGATGTGCCCTGCAACAGAGGCTGAAAGTATAATCCGGTCAGATTCGACGCCACAACCTGAGAATGCCGAAGACGATCATCTCCAATGGAATGCCAGGCCTTCACCTCGTCCTGAGTGAGATGCCGCAGTTGAACGCGCCGCCGAAAGATAAGCCCCTTGCGCATCGACCGGAAGACGGCGGCCAGGCGCGGTCGCAATCGGCTTTGCCACACCGAGCATTGTTCGTGCTCATCCTGGCACTGGGAATCTTCGCAAGAACTTGGGAATTCGGCCGACTCCCACCCGGGCTGAATCCAGACGAGGCTTCCACGGGAGTTGAGGCCCTGAACTTGCTGCAGTACGGGACCGATCGAAACGGGATTTCCTACCCGGTCAAGTTCATCTCCTGGGGAAGCGGTCAGGATGTCCTGTATGCCTACCTGCTCATCCCTCTAGTCGCGGCGTTGGGCCTAAGCCCTGCGGTCGTACGCCTCCCGATGCTGGCTTTCGGTATCCTCTCCCTGCCCCTGATGTACATGGTCGCACGCCAGCTCTTTACTGCGCGGCTGGCTCTCTTGGCGATGTTCATGCTTGCCATCAGCCCATGGCACATCCTCCTTTCCCGTTGGGCGCTGGATTCGAATCTCTTTCCCACGCTTTTCCTGGCCGGCTTTGCATGCCTGCTGCACATCCGGAAAAGTGGATGCTGGTTCTGGATCGCCTGTCTCTTCTTCGGCCTGTGTCTCTACTCATACGGGACGGCATACGCGGTCGTTCCCGTATTCCTGGCGTGTGCCATCGCGATCGTCGCCCGGACCAGGTTGCTGGCCGCACGACACCTGGTTGCGGGCATCACCTCCTTTGCTGTGCTCGCAACGCCCATAGCACTACTGTTGATTGTCAACAGGTCAGCGCTGTCGTCGATCTCACTTGGACCGATAACTGTCCCGCGCTTTCCAGTTTCTGTCCGTTGGGAGACCACAACGTTGATTGGTGCCCCGGACACCGTGGTTTCCCTGATCAGCAATATGTGGACCGGCGCGCGACTCCTGGCGTTGGAGTCCGATGGGATCCTGTACAATGTGGTTGATCCGTTCGGGTATTTCTATCGGGTGGGCCTGGTGCTGGCGCTCGGGGGCCTGATCTTGCTCGTCCATCGATCGCGGGGCAACTTCGGATTCGAGGTCTTGCTGCTCCTGGCCTGGATTGGCGCGGCATCCATCGTTGCTATCTTACAGGCAGTCAATATCAACCGGTTCAACATCATCTTTATGCCGCTCTTGATCCTCGGCGCCTGTGCCGTGGACTGGATACAATCACAGCATGAGGCCGCCGGGCCGGCCGCTGCTTTCGTCTTGGCGGCTGCATTCCTGGCTTTTTCGGTCACGTACCACGGGGAGACGTATCGGCGGCAGGCCGACTCGAAGTTTCAGAACGGCCTGCTCGCTGCACTTCGATTTGCGCGCGGGGTTACGGACGGAGGCTTATGCGTTACCGACAAGATCAACATGCCGTATATCTATGTTTTGTTCACGGAGCATACCAGCCCCGATGCTTTCCAGGCGTCCGTCAAGTATGTGGATCCGCTACAGCCCCTGCAACGCGTGGCGTCATTCGGCCGCTACACCTTCGGATCCCGGACGTGCTCCGGCGCTGAGGCCCGGACGTACGTCTTGCGGACAGATGAGATACCGCCGCGTCTTGGCAATCGCTACTCGTACGAGTTCTTCGACCGGTTCGTGGTCTACTACCCCGCACGCTGAGCCGATTGGAGGCGTGCATCGCCAACAGGATCAGGAGAATGAAGGTCGCTAGTCCCAAGTCTCCAATTCGGATCATTGCAGGCCTGAGCTCGAAGCTTGCACGCGCAAGACGCGCGGTCAGCGTGCCGGATGCCGTGATGGTGATCTCAGGAACTGCCCTGGCGATCGCGCTGCGACTTAGCCTCCTGGAATTCCGATCCCTTGATTTCTACGCCTCCCTCAAGCCTTGGTACAACATCATACGGGCTGAGGGCTTTTCGGCATTTGCGAGCGGGTTCTCCACCTACAATCCACCGTATCTCTACCTGCTGTATCTGATTGCCCGGATTTGGCCGGACCTGCCTGTGATTGCAGCGGTTAAGCTGCCATCCGTGGTGGCGGACTTCGTGTGCGCCTACCTGGTCTTCTTGATTGTCAGAGCAGCTTCCGGTCAGCGCTCACTCATGACGCTGCTGGCCGGATTCGCGGTGCTTTTTGCTCCCAGCGTCGTGCTCAATAGCTCATTTTGGGGACAGGCCGACAGTCTCTACACCGCTGGCATTTTGGCATGCGTCTATTTCCTGATCCTTCGGCGACCCGGCCTGGCCATGCTGTGTTTCGGCACAGCCCTTGCTTTCAAGTTGCAGGCGATCTTCCTCGCGCCTGTTCTTCTTGCGCTGCTCCTCAAGGGTAACTTGCCCTGGAGAGCCGTACTGGCCGTCCCGCTGATGCTCTTCCTGGCGATCATTCCTTCCTGGTTGGCAGGTCGCCCGCTGGCCGAACTGCTGGGTGTTTACTCGTATCAGGCTTCCCAATTCGAGTTCATCACCATGAACGCGCCGACCATCTACGCCTGGCTGCCAAACACCAAACAGGTTTTCAATCTCCTATACGCTCCGGGCGTCCTCATGGGTGCGGCGGCGGCGTTCATGTGGTTCATTCTGCTCTTTAAGGCCCCCCGCCAGATAGAGGGCCGGTTGTTGCTGGAGGTGGCGTTGGTAAGCCTCCTGGCTGTGCCGCTATTCCTTCCGAAAATGCATGAGCGGTACTTCTTTCCAGCGGATGTTCTCGCGATCGCCCTGGCTTTCCTGTATCCGCGGCTGTACTACGTCCCCATTCTCGTTGTGGGTGTATCTTTCCTCTCTTACCAGCCCTTCTTATTTGAACGGGACTTCGTTCCGTTGCACCTGCTCGCACTTGTCCTCGCGTCGGCGATCGGTATGCTCAGCTGCCACGCGCTGAGGCAGCTCTACGGGACCGCAACTTCCGGTGACACGGCGTCGGGCGGTGCAAAACGAGGGAGCCTCGAACAGATCGAGGTTGATGGAGCCGTTGTATGAGAGCGTGGCTTCGGTATCACATTTTCGATGCAGCCATTGTGGCGGCGGGCATCGGCCTCGCCTTGGCCCTGCGCATCAGCCTGCTCGAGTTCAAATCTGTAGATTACTTTGACTACACGAAGCTTTGGTACAGCACTTTCAGGGCTGAAGGCTTC
>JAZDHO010000274.1:0-2512 GCA_043805815.1 Chloroflexota bacterium | reverse complement strand
GCCCGCCGGTGCAGGACCTGTGGATGCTGCTGCCCGGCCACCTGCGCGAGTCGCGCGCCGAGCTGGGGCTGCTGCTGGAGGGCTACGAGACGTTCCGCGAGCTTGACCCGGGGACGGTCAGGCTGATCGAGCCGCTGAGGGTCATGCGCTTCATCCACTTCACCGCCTGGTGCGCGCGCCAGAAGGCCGACGGCGGCTTCGCCCGCCTCTCACCCGACTGGGGCTCGGAGTCCTTCTGGAAAAAGGAGGTTCACGACCTCCGCCAGCAGCACCAGGAGATCGTGGACTCCCTGGCCACGCGCTGAACCAGAATCGCTCAGGCAGATCCCAGGATTCTGCTGGCCTCGCGCCAGAAATGGAAGGCTTCAAGGGACGTTTTGCGCAAGGCGGTGAGACGTTCAAAACGACCTTCGATCGTGACGGCCGCCAACTCCTCCGGTCTGGGAACGGTGCGAAGGGCGGAAAGAGGACGGTCCAGACGGCCAGTCCGTAGCAGTGCGGCAACAAGAGCCGCGCGCGCGGCGGGGATCTTGGCTGCCCGTATCTCAAACGATGGGCCGAGCATATGACTGTCGAGGGCCTTGATGCCGCGGCGGAGCAAGTCGGTCTTGGCGTTCCGCTCCTGATGCCGAATGTCCATCTGTGAAATCCAATAGGCGGCGTCTATCGTGTCATCCAGGCATTGCTCGCGGGTGTGTCCCCCGCCACGCGCCGGGTTCTGGACAGCAAAGAGCCGATCGTAGGTTTCATCGACAGTGTGAAGGTCCTTCGCGATGGTAAACAATTGCCCAACATCGAAGAGTTGCTTGAGCACCCGGATGGGTTTGGGATCGGGTTTCTTTCCCCCAGGCGTGCGAGGAGGAGGATCGTAAAGCACACCGATCGTGGCGGGCGCGAAGGCGGTGAGTTTGTCGCCGAGTAGACAATCGATCGATGGGATGCGAACGGCTTGAGGTGTTTCAATATCGAGCATGTCCAGCGCGATGGTGCGGGTCTCGATGACGGGGTACGTCACATCTCCGAGCAAGACATCCAGTTGCAGGGGCCACGGCTTGCCTTGGGTTGGTGAATCGTAAGGAATTTGGAAGTGCCGCGTTGGCGGGTTCTCCCGGTCGCGCCAGTCCTGGTAGACGAAATCGCCAAAGGGCGGCCGGCAGACTTCCCGCAGGGCGCGCTGAAGTTCGTCGAGAGATGCGGCTGTCGCGATGTCCACGTCGATCGACAATCGCCGCGGAGGCTGGATGTGGAGAAGGAGGCTGGTCCCGCCCTTGAACACAAAATCGAAACCGGCCGCAGCCAGACGCCCCACGAGTTCGAAGGCATAGATGCAGGTCTCGACGAGGAGCGGATCCCGCGCGGAAAGCCGGCGGCGTTGTTCTCGAATCCAGTCAGGCGTGAAGCAGCGCGCCGTCAGCATGCGTGACTCCACGGGTTGATGCGGTCGCCTATCTTATTCGAATATAAGGCATTACAGCAATTTGACCGGGTTCGGCGCCCGCTGCTGGAATGATTCACTATCGGCGGAATTATCACTTGTCCGCCGTTAGTGAATCGGATTCGCCGATCATCTCGCCCGGCTTGATCTCCCTCTTCTCGGCATAGTGAAGGAGCGTTCCCCAGGCAATGCGGGCGGACGAAGCCAGTGCATGCAACATATTATGGAAGTCGCCCGACCCCATGATCCCAAGCGCTTTGGATTCGACGAAGAGGTCCACCAGCACCGCCTCCGGCGGGGCAAAGTGGCCGTCCCGCGGCGCATGGGCATTCAGCGGCCGCATGACGAGCGTCTTGCCATTGGGCCGGACCTCCGATGTCCCTTTGCCGCTGGGGTTGCTGTGCACATCATAGCCCTTGTCCCGCAGGAACTCGGCCACGGCGGTCAATCCGTCCCTGTCCACATTCACGAACGCGATGAACTTCGACAGGATGTGATGCATCCAAGGATTGACCTGTTGAGTGGACCAGCACGTGAAGTCGAGGAGCGGGAACTCCTTCTCCAATTCGCGCACGATCCTGGCCACCGGCTTGGAATCCAGTGTGCAGGGTGTCCCAAGTCGGGAGTACCACCCCCGCCCGGCGTCGTGCACGACCCCCTGCTCCATGGCCTCGCTCATGTACTGGCGCAGCGAACCGTCCGTGACTGTGATCTGCAGTTCTCCCAGTCTACGTTTGACGGCGCCTATGGAGAAATACGGCGCGTCTGCCGCGAATTCGGGGAGGACGCGGGTGAACAATCGGGCCTTGCTGCTTTCCGCACGCTTCATGGTTTTCCTTCGTTACGTCAGAACTCGTCAAACGGTCCCTGGCCCTCGACACCGTAAAGTCGTTCGGCTTCCCAGTTGACGGCTTTCTCGATGATCTCTAGGCAGTCGACGGGTGTTTCCAGGAGCAAACCTTGCGCGCTCGGCCGCAGATACGCGGGGGCGCGTTGCCGCAGAATCTCGCCAATCTCGCGGACACGGGAAACCAGGTTGTCATCCGGCGTCGTCCCCGCAAACTCGTGCCGCTTGGC
>JAZDHO010000273.1:0-15312 GCA_043805815.1 Chloroflexota bacterium | reverse complement strand
TGCTGCTCTCTGCCTGTCATAAGCACATGAGACCGCCTGCCGAATCCGGGTCTTTGGCCAGATTCCTCGGTGCGTGCGTCATCGTTCTGGTGCTGATCCAGCCCACGGGCCGTGCGCGCGCGCACCCTGCAGACATGTACGCGCAGAACTTCGCCGTAAGCCTCGATGCAGATGCGATGCACGTAGAGTGGCAGATCCTTCCCGGCCCGTTCCTGGCTGATGCCGTGTGGGCGGCGGCGGACCTCGATCAAAGCGGCAGTATCTCGACCTTCGAGGCCGAGGCGTGGATCGCACCGTTTGTCTCGTCGCTATCCGTGCACCTTGACGATAAGGATCTTGCCCATGCGGGGGTGCGAGACGTGCACTGGCCGGCCAGCGTGGACGTGATGCGCACGGCCGAGGAGCGCATCCGGTTCTCGCTGCGCTTCGAGTGGACGGCGGAACTATGCGGCGCGCACACCGTAGAGGTCCACGCCTTGCACCTCGAGGCCAACAGCCTGAATTGGTTCTCGGTGAACGCGGGCGCGGGCCTGTCATTCGATCGACCGGCGCAGGACAACGGACTGCTGCAAGCGGACGTGCACTTCGCCGATCCTGCACCAGTTGACGGCGCCATGACCTCCTGGAACACCGGTACGCCGAATCTACCGGGCTTCAGTGCGGCCGTCTCGCAGATGGCTGCCGGCCTGACCGACTCCGACCAACCTGAGCCGCCGACACACACTCAGAGTGGGAGCGTGACGGCCACGCTCACGGGCCTGGTGAAGACGGAGGAGTATTCGCCTCTGTTCCTGGGGGGCGCGTTCCTGCTATCGCTGGTGCTGGGCAGCCTGCACGCGCTGACGCCCGGCCACGGCAAGGCATTGGTGGGCGCCTACCTGGTTGGCTCGCAGGGCAGGACGCGTGACGCCGTCTTCCTGGGCGCCATCGTCACGCTGACGCACACGGGCTCGGTTGTTGTGCTGGGACTGGTGACGCTGTTTGCCTCGCACTACATCCTTCCGGCGTTGATCGCCCCGTGGCTCGAGATCATCTCCGGAGTGCTGGTCATTGGCTTCGGCCTCAACCTGCTGTTTCGCAGACGCAGCGACCTGGCACGGTGGCTCGCGGCACGCGGGAAGGGAAGACATGCGCATGAAGACCATGAGCCTCGCCACGATCACGCGCATCCACAATCTCATGGTCATGTGCATTCCCACGAGCTCAACGCCAAGGTGCAGGGGCGCGAAGCCCGCGCAGGACAGGCCGCGGCGCAAGTCACAGTCAGATCGCTGCTCACCCTGGGCATAAGCGGCGGATTGGTTCCGTGCCCGGACGCCATTGCCATCCTGCTGGTTGCGGTGGCGGTAAACCGCATCCCCTTCGGCATGCTGCTGATCGTGTCCTTCAGCGTGGGCCTGGCCCTGGTCCTCATTGGCATCGGCATCGCCATGGTCAATGGTGGGCGCCTGATGGCTCGCAGCGAAGCGATCTCGCGTTTCGCGGCCTACACGCCGGTGCTCAGCGCGGTGGTGGTCATAGGTCTCGGCGCAGCCCTGACCATCAGTGCGGTGAAATCGCTGCGCTTCGGCTCGGCAGTTGTGCGGTCTGCTGCGGAGGCGCGGGCAGGATCTGTCTCTGAGGTGCAGCAGGCGCGCATTACCTACATCGCCGCCGATTCCACAGGTTGGGATCAGTTGTTCATTCGACCGCTCTCCGGAGGCAAAGCCGTGCAGCTCACGCGCGAGTCAAGCGGCATCACCGGGTACTCCATTTCGCCGGATGGCGGCACCATCCTCTACACGCTCTTCAACCCCGAAGGCGGTACGGCCATCCGGGCGCTGAACCCGGACGGCAGCGGCCGTCGGCTGATCCTCGATTGTCCGCGCTCCGAATGCAATTCGCCGCGCTGGTATCCCGATGGCCAGAAGCTCGCCTATGAGCGCCTGGACGATGCCACCGAAGCGCTCGTACCGCGCTTCAGCATCTGGTGGCTGGATCTGTCCACCGGGGAGACTCGGCCCACCTTCCAGGATGGATCGTTCGCCAGCTACGCGCCGGAGTTCTCGCCGGACGGGAAGTGGCTGAGCTATGTCTCCAGCGCTGATAACACGCTGGTTCTGTTTAACCTGGATGACGGGGACAACCTTGCCGTGCCGCTCGGCTTGCAGGCAGCCCTGCCGGCGGCGTGGAGTCCAAGCGGGGAGGCGGTGCTGTTCGGCAGCCAGGAGGGGGACGGCAGACCCCTGCGCATCAAGACGTACACACTCTCGTCCGGGCAGATCACAGACCTGGGCGGGCCAGCGGAGGCGACCGACTACTCCGCGGCCTGGTCGCCAGCCGGTGATTGGATCGCCATCGATCGTAATGTGGCCATGGAAGGATCGATCAGCAGCAACCAGGTCTGGCTCGTGAGACCGGATGGCACGGAGGCGCGTGTTCTGTTGCGAGAGGAGAGCGCCTCGTACTCCAGCCTCACCTGGTCACCGGACGGCCGGCATCTGCTGTACGCGCGCTACGTGCTGGACCTGACCTCTCCGACCCCCGGCCGTTTTGATATCTATATGACAGAGATCGGGACCGGCAAATCGCAAGTCTTGGTTGAGGGTGGGGATATGCCGGCGTTCTTGCGGTAAGCACCCCGCCCAGGTCGGATCACCAATCCGACTGAACTCCCTGCAACAAGACCTCCGAGGTCTCTGAGACCTCGGAGGTCTGCATTTGTGTTGTACGCCTTCTACCTGAAGTTGAACTCCTCGTAGTGGATCTTTCGCCTGGGTACTCCGCCTGCAATGAAGGCGTTTCGAAAGGCCTCCACCATGGCGATCGGGCCGCACACATAGATATCCTTGCCCGTTACATCGCCGCTGGCGGCGATGACCTTGTGCGCGCTCAGGCGCCCATCGCGCGCCGAATGCGAGATGTGCGCGCGGAATCCTGGTTGCCTGGCGGCCTTTTCGATCTCGTCCAGGAACAAGGCCTCGTCGGGGACAGTCGTCGTGTAGAAGAAATCGATCTCGCGCTGCGGTGAGCCGTTTCCAAGATCGCGTATCCAGCTCATGAACGGTGTGATGCCGATGCCGGCCGCGATCCATACCTGCCTCGCGCTCCCTGTCCTGTAGTTGAACTCCCCGTAGGGCCCATCGACGAACGCCCGCGTGCCCGGCTGCAGGGTCTCGTGCAGATGCTGGGTCCAGTCGCCGCTGGACTTGATCGACAGCCGCAGGTCCGGCTCGTGCGGGGCGGAGCTGATGGTGAAGGGATGGGGCTCGTGCAGTGTCTCGTCCGCGTCAAAGTGCACATACAGGAATTGGCCGGCGCGGTGCGTCAGCGGCTTCGCCTGAGCCCGCAGCGTGACCTGCGCCACCGTGCCATTGAGCTTGCGGACGTCCTGGACGAGGAATGGCTCGCGCCGCTTGAGCCGCTCCCACAGGAATTGGCGGTAGAGATATGCCAGCACGCCGCCGGCAATGATCGTCTCAACGTATGCAAACACCACCGGCGTGTGCATGATCAACGGCTCCACCATCAACATATGCGTGGCCCCGAGGATGAACAGCAGGCCCATGTACCGATGCAGGTTGCGCCAGCGGTCGTAGCTCAGGCGCGCCAGGCTGCCGAGCAGCGGCACGCGCGGCGAGACGGTCAGCAGCACAAGGATCAGGATGGACGGGAAGGTCACCCAGCCGATCCACACGCCCGGTCCGGCGTTCTCCGAGGTGGGCACGATGATCAGGTGCACAACGATGATCAGCAGCGCCAGGATGTTGATGTTCTTGTGGACGATATACATGCGGTCCAGGCCGCCGAAATACGGCTCCAGAAACCGCGGTTTGTTTGAGAGAAAGATGCCGCAGGCCCACAGGACCATGGCACTGGAGGAAAACATCTCGGCCAGCTGCTGCATTGTTGCCTGGGAATGCTCATGCGCGTGAGCATCCAAGTCGGCGGGGGGCAGGAGGACCCACAGAAGGATGTTGAGCGCGACAAGCGCCGCAATGAAATAGACGCCCAGATTCCGCTTCATGATGCTGCTCCGCTACTTGGCCGGTCCGCCGGCATTCTGCCCGACGGTTTGCCCGCAGCGCCCGGACAGAAATCAAACGCGCGCCCCGGCTGCTGGCGCGCGCGTCGTTCTCGTGCCGTTCTCCTAGAAGGAGGCCACCGCTTTCTGCACGTCCGTGAAGACCTCAAAGAACAGCGTGAAGCCCGCCTTGTCAAAGGTCTCGGCCACGCCCTCTTGCGGACTGAGCAGTTTGATATGCTTCTGCATGCCGCTGGCCCGGCTGCGGTCAATCGATTTGAGCACCGCCCATCCAGAATCTGGATCGGCCAGCTTCTCACCACGCAACAACATGGCCAGGCTGTGGAGGGCCGCCAAACCGGCGCTCGACATGAAGGGCACGTCGCTCAGGTCGATGACGAAGTCTTGCGCGCCGTTCTTCATCAGGACTTCCACCTCGTTGACCAGTTCGGTGTAGTTGGATGCGTCCACATGGCCGTGCGGCTGCACGACGGTCACGGGCACCTTGCCTTGCTGTTTCGACACGGTGATCTCCATCGCTCCTCCTGCGGGTCCCTGCGATTATATCATTCGAGTCTATCGGTCATTGTGAGGCCCGTAGCGCCTGCAGCGTGCCGCCCGCACAATTGACGGTGCAGAAGGAAGTGAAGCGGGGTGTGCCCCTCAGCTGGCTACTTCCTCTTGCTCTTCGCCTCCAGCCTCTCGCGCCGGTGACGTAACTCCTGCTCCCAATGCTTGCGCACGTAGGAAGGCATCCCGCCCTGTCTCAGTTGCTTCAGAGCCGACTTGGTCCACTGCAGCGCTGTCCTGGGATCCCGGCGCCTGTGCTCGAAGAACTTCGCCAGTTCCACGTGGGCATACACGTGGCCGTCCGCGGCGGCCCGCTCCCACAGAAGAATTGCCTGCTCAAAATCGCCGCGTCGCTTCTGCAGCACGGAGAGGCGGCGCACGGCCTCCGAGAAGTACTCCTCCCCGAGGCTCATCTGCAATCCTCGCTCGAATAGGCGCGCCGCCGTTCCCCAATCGCCCAGGTGCTCGTAAAGCCTGGCCATGGCGATCACATCCAGTCCGTGTTCAATGCCCTCGTGGAAGGGGTCAGCCAGCATGCCGGATGTGTGACTGAGCAGGGCGGCCATGGCCACGACATCCATAGCGTTGTGATAGAACACGCCCTTGAGCGGCCGTGCGTCCCCTGTGCGCAAATAGTCGAAGTACAGGTAGGGGATCTCGTATCCCGGCACTTCTTCGACACTGCGCGGCGCCTGAAGCACGTACTCCTCAATGTACTTCAGTGCCCGCGATTCCAGCCGCTCGCGCCACAGCCGCCGCGCCAGCGGCAGCAGATCCAGGTGCGCAAGGTCCTGCATCGGATTAGGCATACGGTGCATCAGGTAGCGCGTGTTCAGCAGGGGTGCGTCGAAGGCCTTGCCGTTGAAGGTCACCAGTGCCCGCGCTGGCGCAAGGAACCGCCCCAGGGCATCCAGCAGAGCCGGCTCTTCCGACGGATCGCGCATGAAGAATTGCTGCAGCACGAATTCCCCCGTCTCGGTGAAGCGCGCTGCGCCGACGAGGAATGCATACGTCCCGGTGCCGCCGGCCAGCCCGGAGGTTTCCGTATCCAGGAAGGCGAACGCCTCGATCGGCAGCTCTCGGAGCCGGGTATCTGCCGCCCAGGCAGCCACGATCGCCAGCGAGGCCGCCGGACGGATCGGCGCGTGCCCGTGCCGGTAATCGGCCGCGAATCGTTCCTCGTAAACGAATGTCTCGCCCAACTCGGTTGGCAGGATGGTCCCGGCAAGCACAGAGTCGATGCCGTGTTGTTCGACACGTTGCGGAGCGGGCAGGTCCGCCGCGCCCGTCTTGACGCCCAGGGCCTTGAGTTTGTCAGATAGAGTGGGCATGCTGCAGGTCCATTCTGTACCAGTTCAGGCCGACTTCGCTGTAGACCTGATGCCCCAGCACGCCAGATGCCTAAGGCTGGGAGGTACCCCGCCCTTCGGTTTCAGTTTCCCCCGACCGTCACCTGGATGACGGTGGAATCCACGCGCTGATCCGCTCGGATCACTTGCAGCTGGATGGTATACAGGCCGCTCAGACCCGTTGTGTCCCACGTTGCCAGCAGGGCGTCCTCCACGGGATCGATCGGTTCCTCGCCCACCGTGGTCCAAGCCTGAGGGTTGAGTCCTCGGCCTACCAGCACGCGATAGTGCTCGAACTCGGCGCCCGAGGCCGTTCCCCTGATCTGCACCTGGCCGCCAACACTGGCGAACATGGCCGGCGCGCTGATGTGCACATCCGGATCGATCGGCGCGGCCTGGATCGCATCATAGCCGGTCGGGACCAACGGTATGTTCGCCGACTTGGCCCATTCGAGGGCCTCCTCCGGCAGCAGCATATACGCACGCTCCTCCACCAGCTGCGCCGGAGTGAATACAGTGGCGAGCAGCCCCGTTTCACGGTTGACAGCGAACTTGCGGTGGAGCGTATCAGCCTGCGCGGGTTCGTTTCCGCTCAGGAAGATCTCACTCACGATCGAAGGGCAGTCCCGCGTGGGCAACATGCCGGATGGGTCGCAGACGTCGATGGCCGTAACGCCCGCGGGCACCAGCCAGCCATCCGCGGGCACACCCAGCGTGGCTGCCTGCATCAATGCATTCCACAGGCTGGCCGCGATCCGCGGCGAACGGCCCAGGGTGGAATCCGCGGCCTGTGTTCCCACCCAGACCGCAGTCACGCGCGAAGGCGTATAGCCTACGACCCAAGAATCTGTCCCGGACGATGTGCGACCGATCTTCGTGCCGGCCGGGCGGTCGATCTCCAGCGGGTTGAAGCTGCCGAGCGAGAGCTGGCGGGCATTCTCGTCGCTGAGCACGTTGTTCATCAGATAAGCCAGCGGCGCCGCCAATACCGGCTGTGCTTGCGGCTGCTCGAGATCCAACCATAGCGCGTGATCCAACCCTTCGACGCGCAGCACCGTCGATGGGCCGGGTTGTCCATAACGGACGCCGCCCGCCGCGAAGACTCCGTACGCGGAGGCCATTTCAAGCATGGTCGCGCTTTCGGGCTGCAAGCCAAACGAGGTTTCTGTGCCTTCGATGGCCTCCGGTCCCATTTGAGCCGCGAGTGTCTCCGCCGGCGGCGCAAGATCATTTGCCAGAGCGACGCGCATCCTCACCGGACCATAGTAGCGCGTGCCGGGCCGCGGCGCCTCATCTGCCGGGGGAATGTCCCACACCAGGGAGGCAGGACTGAAGCCGCGCGTGAACGCCGTGAGGTAGATGAAGGGGTACCTCAGCGATCCGGGATCATGCGCGCTCAGGGATGGCGTTTCAATGTCGCTCAGCGTCTCCCCGACCGCCGCCAGCACCTGGCCTGTCTGTGGATCGAGGATCACCGCGCTGGCGGACGGATCGGGGACAAGCGTGTCGGGTGGCAGCGCCGGAAGCCGGTCGGCGCCGGCGCAGGTGGTGGACGGGTCGCTTTCACCGTCCAGGCGCGCCGCGAAGGTCAGCGTGGTGCAGGCAGCCTGCAGCTGCAGGTCGTAGTCGAGCGTCGTGGTAATGATCACGCCGCCGCGCTCGATGCGCGCACGGGCGAACTGCTGGTCGAGCTGGCTGCGCACAAGGCGCAGGAAGGCCGGCGCCACCGTAGGCGCCTCGCCCGGTAGCTGCTGGACGACTGGTGCAGGCTCCGCCATCGCAATCGCAGCTTCCGCCTCCGTGAGCAGGCCCAAGGCCCGCATCACTTGCAGCGTCGTATTGCGGCGCTGCAGCGCCAGCTCCGGTGCAACGATGGGATTCAGCTCCGGCGCGCGGGCCGTCGCCGCGAGCAATGCGGACTCGCCCAGGGTCATCTCCGCTGCAGACTTCCCGAGGTACATCTTGGCGGCGGCCTCGGCCCCGTAGGCCTGGTTGCCGTAGTCGCCATGGTTAAGCGTCCACTCCAGGATCTGCGCGCGGCCATACTGCCGCGTCGCTTGCGCCGCCAGAATGCGTTCACGCAGCGCGCGCCGCGTTGATGGCGGCTCGCTGTGCAGCAGCAGGTCCGAGACAAGGCTCTGTGCAAGCGTCGGATGCGAGGCGGGGTCCTGCCAGCCATCCAGCGTATATCCGCCGTGAGACCAGAACCCAGGATCCGCGAGTGCCACCACGGCCCTGGCGAGCGCGTCCGGAAGATGCTGAGGACTCTGCGGATGGAGCGGGACATAGCGCCGCGGCGCATCTGTGGGCGCCAGGCTCAGGAGCAGGTGCTCGCCCGTGCGGTCAACCAAGCGCGTGGGTTGCAGCAGCAGCCCGTCCGGTGGATTGAGCAGTACAGGCAGGTACTCGATGCTGGGCAAATCGTGAGTCAGACCGGCGTACGCCAGGCCCCCTGCCAGGATCGACAGCGCCGCAGCGATCGAGGCCACGATGCCGAGTGCCACCGCGCTGGCGCGCCAGCGGCGTTCCCGCGCCCGGCGATCTTCGCGGCGCCGATCGCGCCGTGTGCGAACAATGGACGCGGGTGATGGCATGGAACGATTAAACCACGAATTGAGACTGTGGACCGCTTTCCCCCTGCAGAGAACGATCGAGCGGCCGATGACTCCGGCCGCTCGATGAAATGAAACACGATCGGGTGCGTTGTTTGCCCTAGTCGTCCAGCTCGATCATGGCCTTGCCGTCGTAGATGACGGCCGACCACTGGTCAGGGCCGAGCTGGGCCCAGGTGTCCTTTCCATCGGTCCAGGTCGCGATGACCTCAACTTTCTGATCCTTGACCAGACCCGCCACCACCGGATCCTCTTTGCTGTGCCCTGACCTCACTCGCAGGCTCCGAACCAGCACCTTTCCGTGGCGGGGACTCGATATGCTTGGACCTGGGCCAGCTCCTGCGACCTGAGCCGCGTGGCCAGTGATCGTTGCATTGGGGGGCACATAGGCGGCCGGTCTGGGCGAGGCCAGTCCTGCGGGCTTCGGCGCCTGCGCCGGAGCCGCCATCGCGGCCTGGAAGTCGGCCTTCGTGACCTTGTTGCCCTTGCGGCACTTGGGGCAGTAGAACGTCTCCTCCGGGAAGCCGAGAGCGAAGCGCAGCCTGGCTGCGGCTATCTGGACGCCTCCTACTTTCCACGTGTGGTTGTCGTTGAAACAGGTGATCTGCATGATGTGCTTATCCTTTCGTCAGGCGCGGATTGCTCCGCTGCACTTGACCAGGACCAATTCCTGGCCGATTCGTAGCCTCACAACAGACTGTATTGCGATCACATGCGCCGGCATTGGTGTTCTCCCGAACACGTGACGTCGGGAGGACGGCTGCAGTGATGGGGAGATGCAACGCTATTCCCTCTTGCGTTTCAGTGTGGCCTTTCCCCTGACGCCCTTCACTTCGCTCCCAAGGACCTTGAAGGTCGTGTCGAGGGTCTTCACGGCTTGCTGCTGGTCCAGGCCCGTGGCCCGCACAACATCATTCACCATGCCGCTGTTCTGCAGCGTGCTCTCGCTTATCCGGCCGCCGGAAGCCAGTGTCTGCATGACACTGCCAAGATCCAGGGGGCTCTCGTCGGGCGTGGATGGATGACTCTTCAGCAGATACTTGAGGACGATTGAGACAATGATCGTCGCGATCGCCGGCGAAATATTGACTTTGGCCGCCAACTTGTTGACGAGAGGTTGGATCAGAGCCATCAGAGGATCGCTTGTGCTCGTGGCCGCACCGGCTGCGGCGCCCGACTGCGCGCCGATGATCTGTTCCAGACCTCCAAGCAGCTGGGTTGCGGGAGCGCCGCCGCCCTGCTGACTGCCGCCGAGCAATCCGCTGATCACTTGAGAGAGCGCGTCTCCGCCGCCTTGCTGACTTCCTCCAAGCAGTCCTCCCAAAACCTGGGACATTGCGTCCCCGCCGTCCCCGGATTGCTGTAGCTGTTGCTGCGATCCGGCAGATTGCATCAGCGCCTTCAGGATATCTTGCATGGTCATGATCGTTCCTCCTGCTGCTCTTGATCCATCATCAAGGACCCAACGTGCGGATCATCACCGCACCACATCAATTGTAGAAGGAATACCCATCAATTCCTATCCGTCTTTCGGATGATATTGACCTGTTCTGTACTCGTCGCGCTCCAGCAACCGTCATGAGTTGTCTGGCGCATGAGGCTTTGCGCTAGAAACCCCCATCGTGATCCCTCCACAAGGACGCAAGTATGGAATCCGCGTACCTCGGCGACATCCGTGCCGTCCGCGCACCGTTTCTATCTTCTGGCGCGAACCAGCGCGTCGGTCATCCTGACCACGCGCATCATCGGTTCCACATCGTGCACGCGCACGATGTCCGCGCCGCGGGCGATACCGACCGCGACACTTGCGGCGGTCCCCTCCAGACGCTGATCCGCAGGCAGGTCCAGGGTGTACCCAATGAACGACTTGCGCGATGTCCCCAGCAGCACCGGGAAACCCAGCGCGCGGATCTCACCCAGGCGGTCGATGAGCTCCAGGTTGTGTTCCACTTTCTTGCCAAAGCCGATTCCTGGATCCAGGATGATCTGTTCGTCCGAAATGCCGGCGCCTCGCGCCAGGGTTACGCTCTCCATCAGCTCGCGCTTGACGTCCTCGATCAGGTCTTCGTACTCCGCGCCAATATAGGCATTGCCCAGCTGCGCCCGCACCTGCACGCTGGCCGGATTGCTGCGGTTGTGCATCAGGATCACCGGGCAGTTAGCGTTCGCCACCACCTGAGGCAGCTTCGGATCGGCGCGCAGCGCCCACACATCGTTGACTACCTGCGCGCCCGCCTCCAGCGCCTCCCGGGCGATCGCAGCCTTGCACGTGTCCACCGAGATCAGAGTGTCCGGGAATTCCTTTCGCAGCGCCTTGATGACCGGTATCACGCGCTGACGTTCCACTTCGACATCCAGCGGCTGCGAGCCGGGGCGCGTCGACTCGCCGCCCACATCCAGGAAATGCACACCCGCGGTCACAAATCCCCGCGCCTGTTCCAGGGCAGCCGCTACGCCCGCTCCTTGTCCTGCTGCCTTGGTGTCCTTTGTGTTTGCTTCCGCCCCCTGAGCGTTGCCCCCGGGATCCGCCAGCAACCCATCCCCCGAAAAACTATCCGGAGTCACATTCAGGATGCCCATGACGTACGTCCGGGATCCCCAGTCAAATACCTGGCTGTCGATACGAAGTGGTTTCATGTTTCTGAATCGGGCGGAGGTGGTCTGGTGGTGGCGGTGGCTCGCCTCCGCCGCTGCCGCCTTCGCCGCCCTGGCTCTCATGAGGAACAGGCGTCGCGCTGGGCGTGATAGCGTCAGTGCTGGTCGACGCCGAAGTTGCGGTCATGGACCGGGGTCGGTGTGGCCTGCGCATCGCCTCCTCTGCTACTTAGTGCGAAGAAAGCTATCGCACCCGGTGCCACGGGTGCATGCTCCACCCAAATCACTGGCTTGGGTGTCACGTCCACCGCCCTTTCTTTTTTCCGTCCTGCCCTTCGTCTCCTTTGTGTATACTCCCCCACTCCCAGAGCTGCTACGGCATTTGATCGAGCGGCCGGGCGAGCCAGGCCTCCGCCTTATCCATGTCCGTGAAGATCCTCACCGCGGCCGAGGTCTCCGGCAGTGCGAGGGCCGCGATATCACGGATCGCCTTCGCCGCGGTCTCGCTCCCGACCACCACCGCCAGGCGGATATTGCGCGCCGACGGATCGCTGTCCACCTCCACGGCACTGCGGATCGCCTTCTCGCTGATATCCTTCACCGCTCTCAGGTCGTACAGGTTGCGCTTCAGCCTGTCCGATCCCAGCAGATGTTCCAGGGCGAAATCGCGCCATGCCTTGACGGTCGCCTCGGACGTATCCGTGAAGGTCAGGTTCATTCCGCCGTCTGCCCGGCGCGTCACCGTCATTCCGACTCCGGGCTGCGGGGACCAATTGAGGGGTTTGGTGTCGCTCATCCGTCGTTCCTCCAACTGCGTGAATTCGAATTATATCAGGCGCAGAATCAGCTCAAACAGGAACGGGGGAGATGCCGGTGGTGTCCACGTGCGCCAGCAGCTGGCGAATGGACAGTCCCAGCGCCGGGTGCACAACGTCCGAGGCGATGGTTTCGAGGGGTACGAGCACGAACGGGCGCTTATGCATCTGCGGATGAGGGATCACCAGGTCAGGCGTGTCCACGATCAAGTCCTCGTATAGCAGGATGTCAATATCGATCAGACGCGGCCCCCAGTGGTACGTGGGCTGCCTGCCCAGTTCGCGTTCGATGCCCTTGACGTGGTCGCACAGGGCCGTCGGCGTAAGCTCCGTCTCGGCCTTGAGGGCCATATTAAGGAAGCCGGGTTGTTGCTCAACTCCCCACGCCGGCGTTTCGTACAGCGGCGATTCGGTCAGCACCGCCACCTGCGGGGCGAGCGCCCTGATCGCCGCCCGCAGATTCGCGGCGCGGTCTCCAAGGTTGGCTCCCAGACCGAGATAGATGGTTTGCATGGCTGTTCCCTGGGGCTTTCCATCTGTGATTGTATCGCGCCTGCGGGTGCCGAACTGGGTGGGGGCACTTCCACATCTCATCGCCATGGCCCTGCGAAAGGCCTTATGATTATGCCGCCTCCGGCCCTCACGTCACGAGCGCTCAGGCAGCCCGGGAAAGGACATCCAACATCATGAGCAAGTCTTCGCAATTGCAGCAGTTCGACGCGGCGTACGAGAGCTTTGTCGCCTTGCTCGGATCGCTAAGCCCGGAGCAGTTCCTGCGTCACGACGGCGGTTGGGCTCCCCGCGACATCGTTGCACACCTCATCGGCTGGAACCGCAACATTCGCACGGGCTGTGAGCAGATTCTCAGCGGGTCCGCCCCCTTCTATCACGCCGACGGGCCCAACGACTACCGAACCATCAATGCGGAGTTCGTGGCCCATTACAGTTCGACGGATCGAGAGGCGCTGCTCCGCGAACTCGCTGAGAGCCGGCGTTCGCTGAAGGCCTTCCTTGAGGGCGTCGACGAGCAGGATTGGTCGCTGGATTCCGGGCCGCAACACTATCGCGGGGGTCCGGCAACAGTGGGGCGCTGCGTCGAATCCATCACTGCCGACTACCTGGAGCACGCTAAGGAGATCATGGCGGGGATGTAGAGCCTCGAAAAGGCGCCGGGCTGCTGACCGCTCTGAACGGCGCGATAATGAGGCAGCGGAGAGATAGATGACAAGAAAGAAACTCGCGATCAACCGCGCGCCCGTGCTGACGCTTTGGGCCGCAGTCGTTGCGGCACGCAAAGGGTACGACGAACAGGCGGCCCTCACTCTGGGGCATGCGCTTGCCGCCCTGAACGCGCAATCCAAAGGCCGGCGACTCGGAATCTACGATGGCGGGCAGGCCGAAGCGGAGGCTGAGGGAAAGAAACAGGCGCCAGTTGCCCTTGCCACTGTGAGGCTCCTTGGCAGAGATGTCCCGGTCGTCAAGTCGTCGCGCGGCCTGCGCGCTGCATTCGGGGGAGAGACCATTCGGCCCGAGGCTGTGAAGACCTACCTTGAGAAGAAGTTCGGCGAGGATCTCGCCGAGGCGCGTCGGGTCATGGAAGCGCTGGCAAAGTCCTTCACGCCCGCGCAGCTGGAGGAACGCGGCTTCTCACTTTACGAGAAGTTCCGCCCGCAGATACCTGAAGGAAAGAAGGGTTGGGGCGCGAAGGGCGAGCTGGACCTTGAACTGATTAGCCGCCTGGCCCGGTGATGCGGTCGACAACCACAACCGCGTGATGCCAAAGGAGAAGCGCGACGTGGAAGCACGGCAGACCTACACACTGCGAGAGGCGCACGAGAATATGGGAGGGGTGCTCAATAGCAGCGTGCGGGAGCTAATCGAGAAGGGAGAGCGCACGCGGCCCGAGAATGAGATGATGGTCTATGCCGCGCATGCCTCGCCGTATCACTGGCTGGAAGCGGGAACAGGCACCCGTCATCAGCGGGGCGAGTGGTTGATCGCGCGCCCACGCCCTTTCCAGTATCCGGCTAGAGGCCTTGAAGTACCGCCGCCTGGCACAGGAGGCAGTCCAGGTGACTGCGGACTCCGATGACGGGGACATCTTCCTGGGCGACTTTACTGGCGGCAACTGGCGCGGCCTGAGCTAGGCCGTGACTCTCGACAAGTCCGCCTCGCGCCTCTTGAGAACCGGCTTCATTCCCGGCATCCTCGGCGGGTTGCTGGCCTTCGCTGCCTCCAACGTCTGGTTCCACTACTTCGCAGCCCTGATCATTCCCGGAGTGACTGGCCGGCATCTGATGCCCGACTTTTTCTCGTACTGGCAGATTGATGCCTATGCTGGCGCCGGCAGCGGGTATGCCGGCACACTGACCGGACACAAGATCGCGGGCCTTCTGGGCGCCGGGGATCGCCAGGCCCGGGTCATTCCGATCCTGTATGCATTCATACTGGGAACGACTGTCTCGTTGATCGCGAACGCACTGCTCTTGTTCATGTCCTTCATCTGACCATCCGAGTTGACCCGAAAGGCAGGTTGAAGTGTACGGCTACGGTCTTGCATCTGAACTGGTCGCGCTGCTCGCGATCCCCTTCCTTACCCTGCTCGGCGGTCCTGAAGACGATCCTGATGACGAACAAGCGGATGAAAGATCGCAGCTACGTTGGCTCCGGTCGCTCGGCGATCGCGAAGCGCTGTTTCAGATCATGGAGGGCAACAAGCAGCTCATCCAGGGCCTGGAGGCAGCCGAAGCGCTGGCTGAATTGGGGGACGTCCGGGGGCTGGATCACCTGATCGCCGCACTCAGCAGTCCAAGCTCCAACCTGCGACATCAGTCCGCACAGATCATCAAGCGGCTAGATCATCCGCGTGGGCTGCGCGCCCTCAAAGATCGTCCTGCGGAGTCCGGCGCCACAGTGACTGCGCCAGGACGCCCGCCGCAACCCGGCGGCTCCAGCCGGGGCGTGCGGCGTGAGCAGCTGTATGACGACTTGAATGGACGCGACACCGACGAACTGGTCGCCATCTGGCACGAGGATGATCGCTCGCAGTGGTCGGACCTTGCCTTCGAGGTATTGGAGTCGATCCTTACGGAGCGCCTGGGCCGGCTCCCCAGCGAGGATGACGAGGCTGAGGGCGGCGGCCGGGAGGAGATGGATGAGAGCGCCGATTCCAGGGTTCAAGGACTCTGGATGGAGGGTGATGTTGATGGCCTGGCGGGCCTGATCGAGGACGAGTCGGACGTTTCGCTGCGGTTGGATGCAGCCGAGGCCCTGGCAGATCTGGGCGACGAAGCAGCGCTGGATTTCCTGATCGAGGCACTCGAAGCTCCCGATCCGGATGTCGGCGAGATGGCCGCGAGGCTCCTGGA
>JAZDHO010000272.1:0-5119 GCA_043805815.1 Chloroflexota bacterium | reverse complement strand
GGGATCATTCCTGGTCGTGCCAAGACATTGCCGATGGCGATGGGCGACTACCTAGAACCGTTCATCGTGCAACACTACATCCTGGAAAACCCGACCCGCGGCGCAGAGATGGCCGCGGGCAAGATCGTCTACGTCCACCATTCCGGGCTAATTTCCGCGACCGTGGATGCGTGGACGTGGGACTTGGAGCGCCCCGAGATTCGGTGGCCTTTGCAGTTGAAGTACAAGGGCTATCCTATCAAGGACGTGCCACCCTACATCGAGATCCAGTGCAGGGGTGAGGCACTCTGCGCCGATACGGATCGGTGCTCGACGGCAATCCTGTGCGCTCGGGCCGAGACGCTGATCTGCGCCGACTTCCCGGCATGGACAGAAGAGGAAGCGGCCGGGTACTTGCTGGACGCGGAAGAGTTCGCGGCCGAGGTCGAGGCCGCACGGGCGACAGGTGGCGTGTGACTCTTCTTCGTAGTAGACGTTTTCAGAGTGGCCTATCGGGAGCGAGTACAAATGTCCAGCGACCTCACAATCGCCATGCTTAGCAAGGAAGACCAAGCCTTGTGGGCAAACGCCACGATCGCGGCAGGATCGGGACTATATCAGGATGGTGACAAGAGGCCTCTCTCGGCTGCGAGTTGCTACGTCATCATGGCTGCGGGCCGTGAAATCGGATTCGCCATGATGCAGAGCTTGCGGTTCTTCGGAGTGGGAAAGACGGGACGGCCCACCCTCACAGCCGAAGGAATGCTAGCCGCATGGCAGGTGAAGGGGGGGAAAACGAAGTGGCTCGATGACGCGGAACCGGACGGCCCAAGCAAGGGCGAGCAAGCGGTTCTCGCCATGCTCCGACCCGAGGATGCGGTTGCCCTGCCACCGGGGGAAAAGTGGTGGACACCAGAAAGTTCGCGTTTCGGAAGCGTAAAGACCTATACGTACACGACCGAACGGGCCAAGACGGCACATCTCCTAGGGCGAGATACGTGGATGTGTCACAAGCCCGCCATGATGCGCGCACGATGCGCAAGCGGCGGATGCAAGGCCCACGGCTCGGACCTGATCGGCGGCTTCTACTCTCCGGATGAAGACGACGAGATTGCCGGGAAGCGTGCGGTCGAGGAGAACGGCAAGCCCAGCCTCGCGATTGTGACCAGCAGCCTCGCGGCCCGCGCTGCGGCTGCGCATGTCCAATCCAAGGCCGTCGAAGTTCACACGGTCGAGAAGGGCGTGCCGGTGGTCGAGGTGGTTCAGGCCCCGGCCCTTGTCGCGAATGACAATGCGAGGCTCGCCAGCGCCCCGGAGAGGGCCGATCTCCCTCCGGCTAGCCCTGCCGTACCAGCCGCCCCTGGATCGCCCGTCCTGGGGCATCCTAGCGAGCCCAGCGAGCCCCCGACGGACATCGTAAGGGAAGGTTTGCAGCAGGCCCTTGGATCGACCGCGCCCCTGGCGGCGCACCTAACGCTGGTTCCGCCATTGGCCCCGGTAGCTCCCGCTGCCACATCCGTCCAGCAGTCCCTTCCCACCGCTGGGATCGACCATCTCAAGGGCATCTGGGAAGGTGCTTGCATCGACGCGAAGAAGACGCCTTCCTGGACCGAGGCCGTCTGGAAGGGCTTCAAAGGCAAGACAGTCGCCGAGGTTGAAGCCGAGATCCAGAAGGTGATGGCCTCGCCGCCGCAGACCGCACCAGTTGCCCCAGCCAAGGCTGCCGCGCCTGCTGTCGCGGGTGTGGATACGACTGGACTTCTGCGGTTCACCGGCGTCATTGAATCCTTGCTGGCAAATGCCGAGAAAGGATACCCAAACACCGGATTCGTTGTCGGCAAGATCAAACTCGAAGGGAAGCGGTTCGGAACCAAGTTCTGTTTCCGCCGACCAGAGGAGGGCTACCATTTGGCTCGCGTGCCTGCTGTTGGCGAAACCATCACGTTGCTTGGGCAGGTTGTGAAAGAGGCCGGCACCGGGAAGTGGGAGGGGAAGACGTTCGAGACAATCGAGTCCCCGGTGATCGAGGGGCTCATGGAAGGAGATGTCGCCGGTGGAGAAGGCTCCTAATTCCGAGATCGAGGCAGCCCTGCTCATGGCCCGTTGCCCACGGTTTAAGACGTGCAGCGTCCCTTCCTGCCCGCTGGACCCGAAGCAGGATCAGCGCGTAGTCCTTCCCGGCGAGCTGCGCTGTACTCTGCCCAAGGCAAAGCGAAAGGCGCTTGCCAAGGGGACCGGCCTGCCACGTCAAGGATTGACCTCTGCTGAGTTGGCCGGGGAACGAAAGTGGGCGGCGCTATCTCCGGAGCAGCAGGAAGCCGCAAAGGCCCGAGGTAGGGCATGTTTGGCTCGTTTCCGGGCGGTTTCTAGAGACAGCAGGCCGCCCGAGGCTTCTGGGCCGTCCAAACAATGATACCCAAAAAACACCATGGCAAAGGAGACAACCTATGGACTCGCTCGTAACTCTGACTGTGGAGTCGCCCACCCTGCCGGCAGGCCTGCTTGACCTCGTAACGCAGGCCAAGGCCATCGTCATCAATTCGCCCGCACAGGCGCAAGTCGCATCGACCACCCTGGCCCAGGTCAAGGCCATGATCAAGCAGGTCGATAGCACATTCGTAGAGCCGGGCCGAGCGATTGATGCGGCCAAGAGAACGCTCCTGGACGCGAAGATGAAGCATCGGCAGCCCCTTGAGGAAGTAGAGTCCTACCTCAAGAACGGGCTGGTGGACTGGAGGGCACGACAAGACGCCGAACAAGCCGAGGCCCAGCGGCAGGCGTTTCTGGCCGCCGAGGCAGCTCGCAAGAAGGCGGAACAGGAACGGGCTGAGGCTCAACGACGGGCCGACATTGCTCATGCCGATGCGGTTCGGGCCGCACAGTTCCAGGCGGAGCTAGAGGCGGACATGCTCAGAGAAGCCGGGCGGCACGAGGAAGCTACGGCCGTGGTTGCAGCTCCGGTCGTGGTCGCGCCAGTAGTCGTTGTCCCGCCGCCCCCGCCGATCCGGGCGGTCATGGTCGCGCCTGCACCGCCTCCTCCGACGGGCATCTCGTACCGCGTGACGAAGCACGCCGTGGTTGACAACCTTGCCGAATTCGCCTTGTGGGCGGTCGGTGCGGGACGATTGGACGCAATCGCTGCGGTAATGCCCGTACTGAACGAAATGGCACGAAAAGCCGGGGATGCGGACGCCGCGCCGCCGGGCGTCCGGTTCGTTCGGACAACCGGCGTAGCCGCTCGATGATCAACCCTCCTATCCCACAGGCAGGCGTGGGTCCGGGTGCTATGGTTTGTCTCCTTCCCGGACCCGCGCCCTTTGAGGTCTCAACATGTCCGAGTTTCATGTAGAGGTCATTCGCGTTGGGCCGATTACCAAGCACGAGAACGCCGACAGCCTGGGGATCACCCAAGTTAGGGGATATCCCGTAGTCGTCCGCCTTGGCGATTTCAAGGAGGGTGACTTGGCCGTATACGTCCCGGTCGATTCCGTAGTCCCAGTCGCCGATCCACGATGGGCATTCCTCGACGGGCATGGACGCATAAAGGCCAAGCGCCTGCGCGGAACATTCAGCATGGGCCTTCTGACTCCAGCCGAACCGGCATGGACGGTTGGGCAGGATGTCCATGAGCAGATGCACATCTCCCATTACGAACCGCCCGAGCCGTTCCAGATGGGGGGCGACAACGAGAAGGACCCCGGATGGTTCCCGTGCTATACCGACATCGAGGGACTGCGGCGGTTCCCCGACGTGCTGATTCCGAGCGAAGAAGTCTGGGTCTCCGAGAAGATCCACGGAGCTAACGGAAGAGCATGTTGGCATGATGGTCGTCTTTGGGTCGGTTCGCATACCGGAATCAAGCGCGAGGACCCAACGAATCTCTGGTGGAAGGCTGCGATCAAATACGATCTGGCTGAAAGACTCAAAGCGTTTCCGGACACCGCGATCTACTTTGAGGTCTACGGACAAGTACAGGATCTCACCTACGGCGTTAGTCGTAGTGAGATTTGTCGAATCGCCATCTTCGACGTAATGAACATAAACACCCGGCGTTACTATGACGCCGAGGAAGCCATCAAGCATGTCGAGAAGCTCGATCTCCCACGAGTATTCGTTCTGTTCCGTGGTGCGTGGGACCCCGGCTTGACTCGATTTGCCGAAGGGCCGTCCATGTTCTGCGGTGACCACGTCCGCGAAGGCATCGTGGTCAAGCCTGCGAAGGAACGGTGGGATGAACGCTGTGGGCGCGTAATTCTGAAACAGCACGGGCAACAATATCTCTTGAGGAAGCAGAAGTTATGACGAAGATCCCAGCTAAGTGCCAGTGGTAAGGAGAAGCCATGATCCTACCCTGCAACTGCACGTCGTACTTCGGGAACGCGGCTGGGGCCGAGTTCCAGGACAAGGAGTACGGCAAAGGGAACCGAGTCCATTCAACCGGCAAGCCCGGCAATGGACAGATTCCTGCCACATGTACGGTGTGTGGATCGCGACGAAACGTGCCGATGAAGGCGCCAGCGCAGGCGCAGCAGAGCAACTAATGATTCTTGAGAACCCCTGATGCGCTGGACCCCGGCAGGAACACTAACCTTTTTCCAGACGAAAGGACCGAACATGGCCAAGGAAGAGAAGCCCAAGGCGCGAAAGCGCGCCGCCAGCACGGAGATCGGCGGCCGGAGCAAGTCGGTCAAGGTGATCGTGTCCTACGAGGGCGAGCGGCATCTATTCCGCGTATTCACGGCCGACTTCGCCACCGTGAAGGCCGCGCTGGAAGAGGCGCTGAACTCGCTGGGCAAGTAAGAATGAACAACAAGTAGCCTCCTGGCGAAAGCCCGCGAAAGGGCTATCTGCTGACCGCAGATCCACCCGGCCGGAGGAAGCCGTTGCCCCGAGTCCTCAGGAGGCAAGGAGGCGCCGAATGGCGATCTCGAATGACCAGTTTGTATACGACGTGCAGGACCCCGGCGGGGCCTGGGTCCGCGTCTGCGAGGGATGCGCACGCGAGGAGGCCCGCTTCCTTGAACTCAGTCGCGCAGGGTGGATGTCGGTGGATGCGTTCCTCGCGCAGCGGCGGAAGGAGCTTGCCCCCGGCGAATCCTTCCAGTGCGCCTCGTGCGGGACCCAGGTAGTCAACGAGGGA
>JAZDHO010000271.1:0-4490 GCA_043805815.1 Chloroflexota bacterium | reverse complement strand
AGGTACAATCCACCAAGGATAATCGGGGGCTGATCTTGATTTGTTCCTCTACCTCAGGTGCATGATTAACAGCGCTGACATAGGCAATTCTGTTCATTTCTCAGCTGTTCTCCTTATATAATGGTAAAAGTCTCCATACGCTGGCCTCCTCATTTGGAGCGACGTAGTATAGGGGGGCGGTTCTTGTCAAGGGATATTGTGCATCCGAATTGCCTCAATTTATATGTTACCCGGGCGGGTGCCGTTTTCAAAAGATCGCGACGCCGGAAACCCCCAAAGACAATAATACTATCTCCACTGATTGAGGTCGTTTGTTCTATCGCTGGAAGACCTCGAATCTGATCCAGGCAATAGTCCGCTGGGATCGGACCCCCCCAAGTTTTTGCTTGACTTTCCGGCGGCAGAAAATATAAAAAAGCGCATCCTCCCCGGATTGGAGAGGAGCGGGCGAGGCAGGGCAACTCCTTCGGTAAAGAAGTACTAACTTATTTAACTATGGAGGACCAGAAAATGAAGAAAGTTACGAAGAACACTTCCATGCAGAGACGTGCATTTTTGAAGAAGGCCGGCGTGGGCCTCGCCGCAGGCATGGGTCTTGCCGCGGGCGTCGCTGCGCCTTCGGTTCATGCCCAAGCCACCATCCGCTGGCGCTGCCCATCGAGCTTCCCCAAGACGGTGGATACCCTCTATAATGCCGCCGAGACGTTTGCCAAGCTGGTGGGCGAAATGTCCGGAGGCAAGTTCACAATCTCGGTGCATGGTCCCGGCGAACTGATGCCCCCGTTAGGCGTGCTCGACGGCGTGCAGAACGGCACCGTCGAGTGCGGCCACAGCGGGCCCATCTATTACATCGGCAAGGACCCGACCTTTGCGCTGGGGGGTGCCATTCCGTTCGGTCTGAATGCGCGCCAGATGACCGCGTGGATGTACGACGGCAACGGCATGAAGTTGATGCGCGAGTTCTACAAGAACTACGACGTCACCTTTTTCCCGCTGGGTGACACCGGCACGCAGATGGGCGGTTGGTTTCGCAAGGAAATCAAGTCGGTCGCCGACTTAAAGGGCCTCAAGTTCCGAACGGGCGGCTTCTGCGGACAGGTGCTCCAGCCTCTTGGCGTGGTAGTGCAGAGCATCGCCCCCAGCGAGATCTACACTGCGTTGGAGAAAGGCACCATCGACGCCGTCGAGTATGTCGGTCCCTACGACGACCTGAAGCTGGGCTTCTACAAGGTGGCGCCCCACTACTACTATCCCGGCTGGTGGGAGGGCAGCGTGCAGACCCACCTCTACGTCAACATCAAGGCCTATGAGGCGCTGCCGGCCGAGTACAAGGCCATGGTCGAGGCGGCCGCCTCGCACGCCCACGTGCAATGCCTGGCCAAGTACGATGCCCGCAACCCGGCCGCGCTGAAGCAATTGGTGGCCGGCGGCGCCAAGCTGCATCGCTTCCCCAGGGACGTCATGGAGGCCAGCTTCAAGGGGGCCATGAAACTGTACAAAGAGCTCTCCGCGAAGAACGCCAACTGGAAGACGATATACGAGGACTACGCCAAGTTCCGCACCGACGAGAACATGTGGTTCCGCTTCGCCGAAGCCAGCTTCGACAACTTCATGCAGGCTCAGAAGCTGTAAACACGGCCCCTGCTGCGAAAAAACCCCGCGGGCTCAAGCCCTCGGGGTTTTTTTAATCCGCAACGAAGCCTCCGGACGGGCGTCAGCCCGACCTACTTCTTCTTGTTCTTGGCGTCCTGGTCGAGCGCACGCTTGACCGCCTCCATCGGATCTTCCTCCTGGGCAGCGCCGCCGGCTTGCGGCGCTGCCGGGCCCCCGGCGGTCCGGGATTCGAACGCCTTCATCGGATCCTCGTCCGCTTCATAGCCGCCGGGATCAGCCTCAAGCCTGATGCTCTCCAGATTCACGGCCGGACCCTTGTCGAGCCTATCGGTGACGAGGCTCGGGAAGGCCATGACCGCAACCACCATCGCGACCTGAAGGATTATGAAGGGGATCCCGCCCCTCCAGATCTGCGCCGTCTTCATCGCCGGGATGCGCCGGTTGGTGACCCGGTCGTTGTAGTCCTCCTTGGGCGCCACGCTGCGCAGGTAGAACAGCGCGAAACCGAAGGGCGGCGTCAGGAACGAGGTCTGCAAGTTCATGGTGAGGATGATACCGAACCAGACCAGGTCGATCCCCATCTTGGCGGCCACCGGCACCAAGATGGGCATGACGATGAAAGCGATCTCGAAGAAGTCGATGAAACAGCCGAGCACAAAGATCAGGAGGCTCACGATAATCATGAAGCCCAATGGGCCTCCCGGAAGCTTATCGAACAAGTGCAATACCCAGGCGTTCCCGTTGGCAGCGTTGAAGGTGAAGCTGAACACGGTCGCTCCGATCAGGATGAACATGATGAAGCAGGCCACCTGAGCCGTGTTGTCCAGCGCCTGCTTGAGCAGGTCGAAGCTCAGCCGGCGGCGTGAGACGGCCATGACGAGCGCGCCAATGGCGCCCATCGCCCCACCCTCGGTCGGCGTGGCGATGCCGAGGAAGATGGTGCCCAGCACGAGGAATATCAGCACCAGGGGCGGAATCAGCACGAAGGTGACCCGCTCCGACAACTGCGAGAGCAGCCCGAGCCGCAGCACGCGGTTGCCGACCGCCAGCAACAGCGCGGTGAAGATCCCGGCCATGATCGACAGGATGATGATTTCGTCCATCGGCGCCTTGCCCTCGCGGCCCACCAGCGGGTTGATGATCGCGTCGTGCACGGCGGCCCACGCGAAGGCGGCGACGACGGCGATCAAAAGCACCGCCAGCAGGGATTTGTGCCCGCTGGCGCCGTTCGCTTCCTTGTAGATGAGCGCCTCTCGCGGCAGCGCGGGAACCCAGCTCGGCCGGAATATGGCCAGGACGACGATGAACAGGGCGTATAGACCCACCTGCATCAGGCCGGGCACCAGCACGCCGGCATACATGTCTCCTACGGAACGGCCCAGTTGGTCGCCCAAGACGATCAGGATTACGGACGGCGGGATGACCTGGGTCAGCACACCGGAGGCGTTGATGGCGCCGGCGGCGATGCTCGGGTTGTACCCGTAGCGCAGCATGACGGGCAGGGAGATCAGGCCCATCGTGATCACCGCCGCCGAGACCACGCCGGTGGTCGCCGCCAGCAGCGCCCCGACGAAGATCACCGCCAGTATAAGACCGCCGGGCAGCGGACCGAACACCTGGCCCACGGTCTCCAGCAGGTCCTCGGCCAGACCGCTGCGTTCGAGAATGATCCCCATGCAACAGAAAAAGGGAATGGCCAGCAGGGTTTCGTTCTGCATGATGCCGAATATCCTCAGCGGCAAGGCCTGAAACAGCGCCGGGGGAAACAGCCCGACTTCCATGCCCAAAAAGCCGAAGGCCAGACCGGTGGCCGCCAGGCCGAAGGCGACCGGGAAGCCGTCGAGCAGAAACACCAACAGGCCGGCAAACATCAAAGGAACGAAGTTCTGGGTGATGAATTCCATTCAGCGCGCCTCCAACGGCGGCACAGGTGAATTCGCGGCCTGCGTCGCTGCGGAAGAGCCCTGGTCCGCCGGACCGGGGCCGAGCGGATCGGGGATCAGGCCGCGCAGGAAGGCGAAGCGCTTGATCAGCTCGGAGGCGCCTTGCACCAGCAGCAGAGCCATGCCGAGCGGCACCAGAAGATAAACCGGCCAGCGGATGAGCCCCCCGTAGTTTACGGACATCTCACCGCTTTGCCATGCCTTGGCGAAGAGTGGCCAAGAGAGCCAGATCAGGATCAAGCACAGGGGCGCCAGGATAACAAGGATACCGAAGATATCGATCCACGAGCGGGTCCGCGCCGACAGGCGGCTCGATATGAAATCGATGCGCACGTGGGCGTTCTTCAGGAAGGTGTGGCCGGCGCCGAGCAGGAACACGGCGGAGAAGAGGTACCACTGCATTTCGAGGAGCGAGTTGGAACTCAGCGAAAAGGCCTTGCGCACCATGGCGTTGCCGCCGCTGACGAGTATCGCCGCCAGGATCAGCCACCTGATGGCTTGGCCGACGCGCTTGTTGAGCCCATCGACCAGGCCGGATAGCTTAAGTAGAAATTTTATATAGTCTCCTCTCTGAGGCGTAGCCTCCGGGCTTGTCGGGTGAAGTCCGGTTGACTGCCGCACCTTCTTTTCTTGTAAGCGTGAAGATATGAAAAACGGTCTTGTATGTCAAGGAGATTTCATCACAGGAGATTTTGTCACAACATATTGTGTTGAGACAGGAGTTGATGACAGCAGTTTATGGGGTTTCAACGCTGGCATTGTCCATTTTGGTGAGGGTGTTGCGGATTTCGGTAATGACGGGGAAGACGGCATGGGAGGAGCCACCCGCCGTGTATTCACGTGACGGCGGCGCATGGGCTTTTGCGGTAGGCCTTGATCGGATGAGTTAGAGACCAAGATGCTTCAGTCCGAACAGTGTGATGGCGATGGGAC
>JAZDHO010000270.1:0-4607 GCA_043805815.1 Chloroflexota bacterium | reverse complement strand
CGGTCATGATCATGCCCTCATGCCGTGGAGCCGCCGGAAGGCGCCGCGCATCACCTGATCGAACGGATGTGCCACATCCCACTCGATCACCTGGACTCCTGCCCGCCGCAGGCGTCCCAGCGAGACCGCGCGTTCCAGCCTTACTATCCTGCCCGCTAGAAGGATGTCTGCCCGCGAATATTTGGACGTGGGAGGCGGGAGATTCGACATTTCGAATCCGACGGGGTCCGGACAGATTGCCAGCACCTGATAGCCGCGGGCGCGCCGTTGGATGAGTGTGGAAAGATCATCCTCCAGGAGCGGGCTGACCAACACGATCTGGGACTCCGGCGGAAAGAGGCGGGTGGGAAGGTATTGCAGGCCTTCGAACACCTGGCTTGCACCGGGTGCTACCATGGCGAGGGCGTGCAGAATCCGCTCGCGCTGGATCTTGCCATAGCCCGGATACGTCCACTGCAAGTACCGGCTGTACACCAGGAGCCCGACCCGATATCCCTGCTTCAGCAAGGCGCTCGCGAGACTGCCCGCCGCCGCCACGGAGTGCTCGAAGAGCGATCGCCCGGAGGCACGCAGGTCGGCGCGCTCGCGGCCGTCGAGGACCACGGCGACATCGGCGAACCGTTCTTGTTGGAATTCATTGGAGTAGACGGTCTCAGTGTAGCGAGCGACGAGGCTGGCAGCCCCCAGCGCGACAGGCGTGCGGCAAACTCGCAGGGCGTTGAGGACGATTCGCGCTGCAGCCCGCGGCTTTCCCGCACGGCATCGTTCATCCGTGCATACGTCTCCAGGACCACATCGCCCCACTGGCGGCCAGCCGACAGGCCCGCGAGTGAGGTCCGGGCAATGTCGCCGATGGCGCCCAGCGCCGGTACCCGCCGGGACCGATAGCGCTGCCATTATCGATACAACAGGTAGATCGCCAGCAGGATCAGCCAAAGCAGCGCCAGGCTGAACCCGTACG
The DNA here is from genome assembly GCA_043805815.1 of Chloroflexota bacterium. Taxonomy (GTDB): domain Bacteria; phylum Chloroflexota; class Anaerolineae; order Anaerolineales; family Villigracilaceae; genus Fen-1038. The sequence continues at coordinate 3,646 of JAZDHO010000270.1, read as the reverse complement.
TCATCCACGGCGCCACCCGAGGCGGCTGGAAAGCCTGCAGGTCGGTCGGCGCCGTCGACACTGCCATGCCGGCCCGCCCCTCTGCCGGAGCTTCGAAAACTGCATCGGGCCACCGTAGGATGCCGTAGCGCCACGCCAAGACAAACGCCAGCACAGACACGGCATAGCTGACTAGTTGTCGCAGAATTCGCCTTCGCAGGTGAGAGGGCAGGAACAGGAAGAATACCACCAGGCCGACAACCAGGGCCAACCAGAAGAGCAGGATCGTCGAGATGGGGGTGTCCTCAGGAACGCTGAGCGCAGGCAACACGATAGGTCGTGCGGGATCAAGGGCCGAGGCAAAGGACCGGGCAGGCTTGAAGTCCAACTCATCCAAACTGGGCGCAAGGAGCAGCAGCACCCCGATCACGATCACACACAAGCTGAGAGCCCACCATCTTCTGCGCACGCGCCGTGAAATTCTACCACCGGGTCCGAATTGGAGGCATGATATACTGCCGCAAGCATGCGCGATTGCGAGGGCGCAATCCATCCGCGGGCCCGCGAAGGCATCCTGCTCTTCAATCGGGGGTGCTATTTCGAGGCTCATGAGGAGCTGGAACTTGCTTGGCGCGAGGAATCGGGCAAGATACGGGGGTTGTACCAGGGGATCCTGGAAGCCGGGGTAACCTATCTTCATCTCCGCAGGCAGAACCTTACGGGCGCGCTGAAGGTCTACGGGCGCAGCATGCGCTGGCTGACGCAGTGGCCCGAGGTCTGCCGGGGCACGGACATTGGTCAACTGCGCCGCGATCTGGCGGCCGCGATGGCAGAGGCGAGACGGCTCGGGCCCGCCCGGTTGGCGGAGATCGAGCAGGGGTTCTTCAAGCCGATCTTGTTGAAAGAAGGTTGATGTGGGAGACGAAGCTGCCGTGAAAGAGCAGGAGACCGAGATCGGGGAGGCCAAGCTGGCACCAGCGGTCGAGGGTGAGCATGCATACACCTGCGATCGCTGCGGAGCCGCGATGATCGAGAGCAACTGCAAGATCATATGCTGGAACTGCGGTCACCGGTTTGACTGCTCCGATCTCAACATCTATTTTGACTGACGACGCACCGGGGCACGAGCAGGCGTCGGCCCCGAATCACCACCTCAGGAAATGACGCAGGATTTCGAAGGCAAGACCGTGCTTGTCACCGGCTCAGGACGGGGAATCGGCCGGGCTATCGCGCTGCACTTCGCCGAGCGGGGCGCAGACGTGATCGTGAACTTCTTCCGCAATCGGGAGCCGGCAGAGGCCACGGTTCGCCAGATCGAGAAGTTCGCGCATCGCGTGATGCTGATCAAGGCCGACGTGGGCGAACTGCAGGACCTCAACCGCCTCTTCGACGAAATCGGCCAGAGGTGGGGCGGTCTGGATATTCTCGTACACAGCGCGGCATCGGGCTACAACCGTCCTGCCATGGGCCAGAAGCCGCGTGGCTGGGACTGGACGATGAACATCAACGCGCGCGCGCTCCTTTTTGCGGCCCAGCGGGCCGCCCCCATGATGGAGGCACGCGGAGGCGGATTCATTGTGAGCCTGACGAGCATCGGCTCGACCCGCGTCCTGCCGGACTACGTTGCGGTGGGAGCAAGCAAGGCGGCGCTTGAGTCGCTTACCCGCTATCTGGGCGTTGAGCTGATCAGCAAGAACATCAACGTCAATGCGGTCTCGCCCGGCGTCGTGGAGACCGATGCGCTGCGCCATTTTGCATCCTCCGGCGGGCAAGAGGCCATCATTCAGAGATTCGTGGATCGGGTTCCGGCCGGACGACTCGTTCAACCTGAAGACGTCGCGGGCGTGGTGGCCTTCCTCTGCACATCCGCCGCGCGCATGATCGTGGGACAGACCATACTGGTGGATGGAGGCATCGCGCTCACGGTGCCACGCTAGGCGGCTCTCGGCCGAGGGCTCAAGGCGCGGCGGTGGATTGGGGCTGGGGGGTATACGTCGGCAGCGGGACGAACTTCAGCAGCGGATAGAGCGTTGGGGTCTTCTGCGGCGCGGGCGTGGGTATCAGGGGCGCCCAGCCGCTGTAGCCAAAGTAGGCCCGCAGCAATGCCGAACGTTCGTCGGCGGTCATGGGCCGGGGCCGTGAGTAGTCCTCCAGCATGGCGGTCAGCAACTCCGTGCTGATGTGGCGGCCATCGTAGAGCACATGACGATCCAGGAACTCGTAGCGCACGGCCGGCTGCAAGGGCAACCCCGGGCCGGGTGGCTGATTTCCCATCTGCCCAAAGAACAGATTCCCAAGGCCGTAATGAACAAAAGCGCCGCCGTAGAACTCCATTTGCAGCGGAACATGGGATTGGCTGCCGCTGACGACGACCGCGCCCGCCTCCGCCGCGCGGCGGAAATCGATGGATTGCCAGGGCATGACAATGGGCGAATAGCCCTCCTTGTACTGCAGAGTCACGATCGGAAGAAAGCCCTGCTGACGCAGCTGCCCGATCTGCTGCGCCAACCGACTCCACTCGCAGGGATTGGCGCCCGGCAACTCGCGGCCCGCCAGCGGCTGCGGCGGTTCGGCAAAATTGCAGCCGAGGAAGGCGATCCTGTTTCCGTGATGTTCCATCAGGAGCGGCTCCCGCGCATCAAGAAGGTTGGCGCCTCCACCATAGTATGGGATACCATGCTGGCGGTAGAGGTCAAGCGTGTACAGCATGGAGGCGGCACCATTGTCCATAATGTGGTTGCCCGTCAGCTCGACCACATCCAGCCCAACCTCATCGAAAAGGCCGATGTACTTTGGACTGCTGCAGTAGAAGCGCGGCTTCAGAGGGTTCGGCGGCGGGCAGGATGGATCGAAGGATGTCTCGTGGCTGATGTGCAGGATATCAGCCTCTCGCAGCCAATCGCCGATGTCCCGCGCCGGATACGTGATGCCTTTCACCTCCATCTGGTAGGCGATCTCGCGCACCAGCCCGCTCGTTCCGGTCATCAAGACGGTGGTCAGCTTCGAGGCATCGCGATTCGTCGGCGGCAGATGCAGCGAAACGCCGCCGCCAGCGTCTCCTGAAAGCGAAAAGCGTACTTGCAGTGCGTACTGCCCGGGATCGAAGTCCTTGCGGATGGGCGATTGCCCGCCCACTGTGAGGACTTTCCAGCCCGGCTCGAGCGCCTCAAAGGGGACGATCGCCCAGGATGGCCGCTGCGCCCAGGCGGCGTCCAGCAGGTCCGCTGAGCCGGCGAGCTTTACGTCGGTGCCAGGGTCACCCCAGAGCTCCGATAGGAGACTGCGCGTCGTGCTGGCCATCCACAGCGGCCAGGACGCATACACCTCCGCCGACGAACCATCCCAGACAGCTTGAAGCTCCTGAGCCGTCACGCCATCCAAGACCGTTGGGAACGGTGCCACCAGGGCATAAGACCAATCACTACCCGCAGTATGGTTTTCGTCATCGAGGCCCAAGACAACGGTGGCGTCTGAGAATTCGGCAGCCGGCGGGATGCCGGCTGCTTCCCCAAGATCCCGCAACGCGTCGGGGACGCTGGGAGCGATCCACATGGACGCATCCCTGAATTCGGGCCGCGCGGTGAAGGTGGCAGGCATGTCGGGCGCTGGAGGAGCGCTGGCACAGGCGGCGCTCAAGAACAGCGCCAGAAGTGCAGTCGGCAATTTT
>JAZDHO010000269.1:0-16423 GCA_043805815.1 Chloroflexota bacterium | reverse complement strand
GAGCCGAGACTGTCGCGCGCCACGAAATAGGCCTGAATACATGCCATGGTAAGGACACGCGGGCCGAGCAGGATGAGGACGCGCTGCACGCTCGCACTCTTCACTTCGAGGATGGGCAGCCAGCGGAACTGGTAACGGATGAGACCCGGGACCTGAATCAAGAGGTGAAGGCTGGCGCCCAGGATCACGCCGTAGACCAGGCCATAGAGTCCCAGGCCAAAAGCCGGCAACTGAACCCCGCCCACAAATAGGCCTTCGCTGGGACTGAGAATGGTGACGCCAAAGAGCTGACCAAGGTTGTACAAGAGCGGCGCCATGGCCGGCAACAAGAAGTGCTGGTTGGCATGCAGGCCGGCCATGACTAGGCCGCTGATGGAGAAGATCAGAATGGCGGCCAGGTCCAGGCGCATGAGCGAGGCGGTGAGAGCCTGGTCCGCGGGGGAAAAACCGGGCGCGATGATCCGGCGAACGAAGGGCTCCGCCAGAAGCATGATGATCACAGCGGCAATGCCGGTGAGGACGAAGGCCAGGTTGAGGATGCGCGAGAAGAGGTCCCAGGCCTGGCTGCGCCCCTGGCGGTCGATCGTCTCGCGGAGCACGGGGACGAAGGCGATGCCCAGCGCGCCGCCCGAGAGCAATGCGGAAAGATAGTCGGGGATGTTGTTGGCGGCCCCGAAGATCCCCATGCCCTCCAGACCCACGATCTTGTTGAAGAGCAGGGACTTGCCGAAGGCGAGGACCTTATCGGCGGCGAAAAAGAAACTCAGCAGCAGCGATGTGCGGGTCAGGAAGGAAAGCCGCTGCATGCGCTACATCATGCCCTTGTACTGTCCACCGTCCACAACCATCATCATGCCAGTAATGTATGAGGCCGCCGGTGAAAGCAGGAATACGGCGACATTCGCGAATTCCTCCGGGCGGCCAATACGGCCAAAGACGCTCTTCTGCGCGTCCTTTGCCTGTTCCTCCGACAGGGAGGTCCCGTTCTTGTCCGCGCGGAATTGAGCCAGTTCGCGCACGCGGTCGGTGTCGATGGTGGCGGGGAGGATGGAGTTGAAGCGGATGCCATCGCCACCAAGCTCGAGCGCGAGGGTTTTCGTAAGACCGACCGTGGCAAGGCGAATGCTGTTTGAAAGCACGAGGTTCAGCATCGGCTGCTTGACGGTGTAGGAGGTCATGGTCAGAACACTGGCCGCCTTCGATCGGCGCAGATGCGGCAGGGCGGCGCGGATGAGCCTGACGTGCGACATGAAGGACAGATCAAGCGCCTTCTGCCAGGTGGCCTCATCGAAGGACTCAAATGCGCCGGCCGGTGGGCCGCCGGCATTGGTCACCAGCAAGTCCAGTCCGCCGAGGGATTTCACGGCGGCATCGATCAGCTGTGCAGGGAATGAGGCGTCGCTCACATCGCCAGCCAGTCCAATTACCTTCCCGCCGGTCTCCGCGGACATCTTCCCGGCGGCGGCCTTGACCCGGCCCTCGTCGCGGCTGTTGAGGGCGACGCGGCAACCTTCCTGCGCCAGCCCCAGGCCCACGGCATACCCCAGGCCCCGAGAGGCGCTCGCTACGAGGGCGCGCTTGTCCTTGAGCTGCAGATCCATGTGTGCCTCCGTCGCCGCGGATGTTGAATGCGGCAGATTGTATCGTATGCAAAGCGGCCTCCGGTCATGCACCAGAGGCCGCTTTGGCACATTCACCCGGATCAAACGAACATGCTATCCGCCATGCGCACCAGCATGGGGGTACCGCGCACCTCGGTCTCGTACAGGGGAACGATCGAGCGCACCCTGCCTTCGAACTTGGTCCAAACGTCCTCCATGTAGCGCTCCTGCATGGCGACGCGGTTGCGGACGAACTCGGGCGACTTGTCGTTCACCTGAGCCTGATCGATGAGCATGTTGACGATCACGCCACCGACGGGAATACCGAACTCATGGAACCAGCCGATGAAGCGCGTGATGACCGCGATCGGCAGAGCCTCAGGCAGGGTCACAAAGAAGAATGCCGTGAGCTCGGGGTCGGTCAACAGCACCCTGGCCTTGCCCATGCGATCGCGGAAACCGACCAGGTAGTCCATAAGCGGATCGGCTTCCTTCTTCTTGGTGAATGAAAGCAGTTCGCGCAGTGAACGGGCCTCTTCGCGGCTCTTGAGCATCTTACTGACCCACAGGGAATAGACCTGCGACATGCCCAGCAAGCGGCGTGCGTTGGCAGTGGGGGCGGTGTCGAAGACGTAGGTGTCGTATTCGCCGTCAAGCATCAGGTCCACCATGTTCTCAAACATGGCTGACTCCTCGAAGGCCGGATTCATGGTCGCGGATTCGACAAAGTCATCGGCTTTCGTGGAAATATCCGCGAACTTCAGGAACCACTGGATCTTCTCCCGAATCTCCTGTTTGGAGCGTTCGATCGTGTCCTTGGTGTCGATCTCATAGGCCCACAGGCTTGGAACGCCTGTGACGGGGGTCGGCTTGCCGAAGACGTTTTCGCCCAGCAGGCCGCTCAGGCTGTGGACCGGATTGGTGGAGGCGACCATCACACGCCGACCCGCCTTGGCGAGATGGATGGCGGTGGCGCCGGCGGCGACTGTCTTGCCCACGCCACCCTTGCCGCCGAAGAAGATGAAGCGCAATTTCGGGTGATCCTTCACGTAGCTGCGCATGGAGGTTTCAATCGTGTTCGTCATGCTGCCCTCCTACTTGCCGTACATGATCTCAGACAGTTTCTGGATCATTTCCAGGCCGGTAACGTCGCGTTCCAGTTCCGGCACACGCGCGACCACCTGGCCGCCCAGGATATCGTCAATCTGCGCAAGGTACTTGTCCTGCATGATGATCCGGTTCGTCAAGTAGGCCGGAACGTTCAGCTGCAGCAATTCCTTGGGCAAGACGCGGTTCACCACATAGCCCGAGATGGGCACATCGAACTTGGCGAAGAGCTCGGCGGCCTTGCGCGTATCGATCAGGATCATCTCTTCGGGAATGACGACGAAGAAGAAGGCGGTCTTTTCCTTGTCGGTCAAGATCTGGGAGGAGGCATTGATGCGCTTGCGGATGTCTTGCAGCTCCCCCAGGATCTGGTCTTCCTCGGTCTCCTTCTGACGTTTCATACGGGAGACCATTTCCTCGTACTCGCGCATTTCTTCGCGCAGCTTGGTGATCTTGTTGATCCACTCATCGTAGACCTTGGCCATGCTCAGATAATAGAGCGCGTGACCGAGGGGCACGAGGTCGTAGATGTAGTAGTCGTAGTCGCCCTGAACCACAATATCCACCACGGCATCGAAAATTGCGCTTTCCTCCATGGCGGGTTCCGCCGAAGCCGCCTGGATGTACTGCTCGATCTCATCAGGCACTTTCTCGAAGCCGTACATGTCCAGGATCTTCTTGCGGATCTCGTTCTGGTAGGTCTTGATGTGGGAATCGGCGTCGATCTCCTGCGCCCACAAGTTGTCCATGATCTTGACCGGTCCCTTGCCGAAGATGTCCTTCTGGAAGATGTCCGAGAGACTGGCCTGAGGATCGACGGAGAAGACGAGGACCTTCTTGCCGCGTTTTGCGAGCCAGTAGGCGGTTGCCGCAGAAAAGGTCGTCTTGCCGAGGCCGCCCTTGCCTCCGAACATGATGTAGCGCCGTCCGGGATTGTCTTCGAATACTTGTTTCAGGGACATTGCAGGCTCCTAGAACATGGCATCCGAAACGTCCTTCTCGCGCAGCAAGCGGCGCTTCCAGGTGGAGATCTGGGGCACCACGTACGGCAGCAGGCGCAGGCTGTAGTACGGCGGCAGAATCGGGACGCCGATCATGTCGCCCATGGTGATAAGAATGAAGAGGTGCTCCATGCTGGCGCGAGTGCGCAATGCGTAGCGGCTCATGTCATGCGAGGCCATGCCATAGATCACTTCTCTCGCGTTCTGCCAGAAGCTCTTCTTTTCCGGGGTTTCTGGGCTCATAACTGTCTTCCTTTCTAGGGTTTGGTAAAGGGGGGCCGGCGATCCCTAGAGGCCCTCCAGGTGGTAGTCGTGCTCGTCAGAAAACTCGCGCTGGCGCAGGACACGCCGCTTCCACGTTTGTATCTGGGGCAGGACGTGCGGCAGCAGGCGCAAGCTATAGTAGGGAGGCAGGATCGGCACTCCGATCATGTCACCGACCATTGCCAGCATGAAAAGGCTTTCCAGGCTGGCGCGCATTTCCAGGGCATGGCTGGCGAACTCCATGCCGAACATGCCGTAGAGGAATTCCCGGACAGCCTGCAGGGGCGGTGACAGGCCTGCGCCGGCTGCCCCACCACGTTTCATATTATACTCACGCCCATTCGCGAGATCCGAGGTGCAATGTGAATTCACAGTACATCGTAATTGTTGCAGTCGCCATCTTCATGGGCTGGTTTGCTCTCGGAATGATCTACAACCTGCGCCGGGGCGATGCGATCCTTAAATGGATGCAGGATGGACTGCCGCTGATCGGAGAGCGTACCTCTTTCCGCTGGCTGGGCAGCTCCGTTGCGGAAATGAGCATTGCGCGGGCCAAGCGGCCCTTTCAGCGACTTGATACGCTTCTGGTCCTCAAGCCGCGCGATGTCTTCTGGATGACGCTGATCGCGCTGGTGCAGGGGCGTGATGATGTGTTGATCTTTCGCGCCTACCTGAGCACACCGCCTCTGCTTGATCTTGAACTGGCGGACCCCAAAACCTGGAGCGGACGCACTGCCCTGGGTCAGGTGGCCAAGCGAGGCTGGGAGGCCACGGATCACCGCGGCCTGCGGCTGATGGCGCCCAAGGGATTGCTCGATCTGGCTGCGAGAACGGTGGATCAACTTGGCACACCCATGGCGAGGCTGTCCGCCCGAACCGTACGCCTGAGTCTGCGCAAGACCGCCCCAAATCTCGAGGTCCACATCCCGTTTCCCAATACCCGCCTGACGGATGCGAAGGCGTACTTCCAATCGCTGAGCGATCTGGGACGCGCCGTCGGCGAACGCAACTAGTGGAGCGGGAACTCATGGGCGGGGAGGCACGGCCATCCGTGCCTCCCCGCTTTGTTATGGCTGTGAAGCAGCTGTATCAGTCGGCTGCTGCCGCGGCCTTGCGGGCCTTGCCGCCGCCTTTAGAGTAGCGTTGGTAGGCCTGGTAGCCATCCCAACCGATGACCAAGGCGGTGACGAAGAGAAGCGTAGCAATGACGATCATTGCCCATGCGCCCACGGCCGCCGACCCGCCCTTTGGCACGATGGTCACGAACAGATTGCGCGCGGTGACGAATGTGGCGGCCAAGGTTGTGATGTACATGAACACTGTCGGCCACAAGGCGTAGGAGGGATTGCGCTTCTGCTCCCTCAGCCAGACCGTCACGATCAGCAGACTAAGCGCCGCCATCAACTGATTGGCCGCACCAAAGAGCTGCCACAGATAGACCCAGGTGCCGGTCAGAACCAGCAACATCGTCAGGACCATGGAGACGACAGTTGAGACGTGGATGTTCTTGAGCGCGGGCAGTACGTCGCCGGCCCACTCGGAAAGGGTAACACGCATGACGCGGAAGACCAGCTGCGTCACGGTCAGCACAATGATCATGAATGTGCCGAAGCCAAGAGCCGTTCCGAAGAGCCGGAAACCTTCGCCGAAGAGAACCGTCAGCAGACTGCCGATGCCAGCCGCGAAGCGGCCCGCGCCACCGCCGGTACCGGCGATGGAAACGGCGACCAGGGCAAGCAAGGCGAGCGTGTTCTCGGTGAACATGGCGCCGCCGCCGACCGGGAGGCCGTCTGTCTCAAACTCCAACTGCCGGGCCGTGCCAATGGAGCCAATCAAAGCGTGCCAGCCGGAGATGGAACCACAGGCGATGGTGACGAACAGCATTGGCCAGAGAGGCTGCCAAGCCTTCCCGGCAGCAGGCACCCAAGATTGGGCCTTGAAGGCCTCCAGGGCAAAGACGCCGACATCCGGCTTGAGGAAGGGCGCCAAGACCGCGCCGACGGCGCTAAGTCCAATCGCCAACAGGGTCACCCAGAACCCAATGTAGTTGACCGGCTGGGCGAACCTCCAGATGGGCAGCGTTGCTGCCAGATATGAGAACACCAGGAGGAACAGTGCCCAGAACAGATAGGCCGGCATGGTCTTGATCTCGCCGGTTGCGGCTGTATAGACCGCCGTGTCGGCACGCGTTCCATCCGCCGCAGGGGCGGGAACGCGTGGGTCTGCATTGGTGGGGTCGGTGACGGACATGATGGCGTTGCCACCGGTCAGGCCGTTGACGGCGCCGTTGAATCCGACAAAGGCAGAGCTGATGGGCCCCTGTGTGAAGTCCAGCTTCCCTTCGGCGTTGACGGCGCCAAAGGGGCCGAAGATCATGGCGGCCAGGGTGACGCCCACGACGATCAGCGTTACCAGGATCAAATCCATCTTCCACCGATAGAGCATTTGTCCGGCCAGGAAGCCCATGAGGCCGAGGGCGATGAGGCCCAGCGGCACGTCAGGTCGGGCAGCCATGAGGGCGGCCATGATGCCCATGAAGGCACCGGCTACCAGCATGAGGTAGAAGAAGATGAAGGTGAAGAGGATGCTGCGCGTGCGGGGTGCGATCAGCTTGTGGCTGATGGCGCTCAGGCTATTGCCGTCGTTGCGCACTGCGACCATTATGGCGCTGTAGTCGCTCACCCAGCCAATGAATGAAACGCCGATCAACAGCCAGAGGAGGGCTGGCGCCCAGCCCCACAGATTAGCGGCTGTAATCGGCCCCACGATGGGTCCCGCCGCGGCGATGGACTTGAAGTGATAGCCGTACAGTACGTTGCGGCTGGTGGGCATGAAGTCCACGCCGTCCATGTACATCTTGGCCGGGGTGGCTTTCTTTGCGTCTGCCTGGATGACGTCCCGGTCGATGCGTTTGGCATAGAAGTTGTATGCGACATAGATGACGATCGCTGCAATGACAACGACCCACATCGTATTCATAATACATTCTCCTTTAGATGACAGGCCTTGCTGATGGCGCAGCAGGTCACCGTCGGCCGCTCACGCCGCCATCTTCCGCAAGCGGACCGGGGTTGAATGTAGTTCTCGGTCAGGAGCCTCCTTTCGCTGGGTGTCTTGGGACGGGCAATCCGGTTCAGGCGGGCGAGGCTGCGAAGGCCGGGGCATTCAGCCGGCGGCCGATCTCGTCCGCCGCCCTCGTAAGTGCATCTCTTCCGGCGAAGCGGCCGCGCTGGTCCACGATGACCGCCGGAAAGCGACGGGTTCGGTAGCGCAAGGACATGAACACGCCCTCAATTGAGGCGGCGTCGACCATTTTTATGGCGATGCGATCGCAGTGGAGCTGAAACATGCTCCGCACCCAATCAGAGAGGGCCAAGTACTCTTCCATGAGGTCGGCGGGCAGGCTGTTGGACCACTGCTCCATCTGCACGCGATCGGACTTGCCCATCTCCCGGAAGGCCACCTCGCAATGCGTGCAATGATAGAAGGCCGTTGGGGCGAAGGCTATGATCTCCACCAATATCGGTTGCTGCATTCTTCAACTCCCTCCGAATTCCGTTAAATCAAAACGCCTGAGCGCAGGGACTGTGCTCTCAGGCGTTGTCGTTGAACTCCCGGCGCAGGCCGCAATTAACCAGCGGGCTGCGTGAAACAGCTCAGAGGGTGGGACCGATCGAGTCAGGAGGTCATCAGTTCTCATCTCTTGTGAGAGACGCCCGATACCTTGTGCGGATCACTCCCAAGCTTGCGAATACGACCGGATGGCCTGCGGTGCGCAACTTTGTTGCGCACTAAGTGTATCCCAATTGGGCGGGAATTTCAACTGCCTTCGCGTCCCAATCCGGCTCACAGTCCGCGAGCTTTCAGGTCTGCCGGCAGCAGAGAGCCGTAGATCATATCCGCGACCGGCGTGGGCACGCCACGCTCCCGGCCCATTCGGCCGATGACGCCGATAAGAGCTTCCAACTCGGAGGGGCGACCGGCCTCGACGTCAACCTGCATGGAAGCCTTGATCGTGGGACCGGCCTTGTCCATGAATGCAAGCGATTTCTCGACCACGTCCGGATCGAGGTTGATCTTGTGGGCCGCCGCCACCGCAGAGGTCTCGTGCATGAGGGCGGTGATCAGGCCGCGGGTTTCGGGCACACCGCGATAGGCCGCCATGGGCAGGCGGGTGACAGAGCCGAACCCAGCGGCAGCCGAAATGAAGATCAGCTTGGCCCAGAGGACACTCAGGATACTGTCGGAAATCTCCATGGATGCGCCGGTCTCTTTGAACGCATCGTGGACGGCCTGGAGTCGCGGAGTGACGCCCCCGTCCAGCTCCCCGATCACCACACGGCGGAAGTCCGAAACCTGATTAATGATGCCGGGCGCTGCGACGGCCGATGACAACCAAGTGGCGCCTGCAATCATATGCTCTGGGCCCAGGACCGGCCCGATGCGCTCAACTGCATCAACGCCATTCTGCAGGCTCAGGACGGTCGTCTCCGCGCCAACCAAAGCCTTCGCGGCCAAGGCGGCCTCGTCCGTGCGATAGGTCTTCGTGCAGAACAAGATGAGGTCGACTGCGCCCACCTGCGCCGGATCGTCGGTGGCGCGGGCAGGCTTGATCAGGAAGTCGCCGAAGACGCTTTTCACCTGCAGGCCCTTCTGCTGGATGGCCTGAAGGTGGGCGCCGCGCGCGACGAATGTGACGTCATGACCCTTGTGGGCGAGAAGGCCGCCATAGTAGCCCCCGACTCCGCCCGCGCCAATCATCGCGATCTTCATTCGACAACTCCCAGTCGCAGTTCCTAAACGCTACAACACCTTCTGAGGGCGGTGGATGTGAAGCGCCGTGTTCACACGAGCTCGATGCGCTGCTCCACGATCATTCCGTCGGGCCAGTTCGCTTGAACCCATTTCTGAACGGCCTGGAGGGCAGCCTGCAGGTATCCCGGCTCATTCCCGACCATGGCGCAACTGATGAGCGCCTCCTGCCATTGGTCCTGAAGTCCCATCTCGGCTACGGATATGTTGAATTCACGCCGAAGCCTGGCCATAAGAGGCTTGATGCGGCCTCGCTTCTGCTTGAGGGAGTTGCAGGCCGGCAGGTGAAGGTGTATGGTCAGGATGCCGATCACAGGGTCTGAAGCGCAACGCAACGGCCAGCGGCGACAATGGGGCCGGGGGGAGCGCCCTCGTGCCCGCGGTGTGTGCGACAGATGAAGCGATCGTCGCTCCGCATGGGTGGATGCCTGATTTACGAATTCGGAGTTCCGCTATACAATGCCCGGCGATGACCGACACCGAGGCTGCCTACAACCTGGCCCTGGACTATCTCTATTCGTTCGTAGATTATAGTCTCAAGCACTCGTCAGAGCTGGCGAAGGCCGAGTTTAACCTGGACCGCATGCGGGCGCTGATGTCAGCGCTCGGAGATCCCCAGGAAAAGTACCCCATCGTGCACGTCGCCGGCACCAAGGGGAAGGGATCGGTGTGCGCCCTGGCCGCCAGCGGGCTACAGGCAGCGGCCTATCGCGTGGGTCTGTACACCTCGCCCCACCTGTTGGATTACTGCGAACGGATCCAGATCGACAGCACGCCGGTCTCCCACGACGAGCTGTCGAGCCTGGTTGAACGAGTGAAGGCGGCCGTTGCGGCGATCCCAAAACTGACCACCTTCGAGATAACGACCGCCCTGGCTCTGCTCTACTTTGCAGACCAGAAGGTGGACGCGGCAGTCATCGAGGTGGGCCTGGGCGGCCGGCTGGACGCGACCAATGTGGTGACACCCAGGGTCTCGGTGATCACCTCGCTCTCGTACGACCACATGGCGGTGCTGGGGGATACCCTGGAAGAGATCGCGGCGGAAAAGGCCGGTATCATCAAGCAGGGTGTGCCGGTGATCTCGGCGCCCCAGAAAGAAGAAGCGCTCAAGGTCCTGCTGCGGATCGCCCGGGAACGCGAGGCGCGTTTCACGCTGGTAGGGCGGGACATTACGTTCAAGCCGCTGGGTCACTCTCTGGATGGACAGGCGCTGCGAATCACAGGCCGCGGCAGCCCACTGAACTGCAACATACCGCTGCTCGGGTCCCATCAAGTGGAGAACGCGGCCACCGCGGCGGCGGCGCTGTGGGCTCTTGATGAACAGGGGATCCAGGTTAGTGACAGGGCGATCCAAAAGGGATTTGCCAGCGTGCGCTGGCCGGGACGCTTTGAGGTCGCGCGCCGCGAACCGCCGGTCATCTTTGATTCGGCACACAACCAGGACTCGTTCGCGCGTCTGCGGCAGGCCCTGGACGACTATTTCCCGGGGCGGCGCGTGTACCTGATCTTCGGAGCTTCCGAAGACAAGAACATGCCGGGGATGTTTGAAGAGATCAAGGACAAGGTCCGCCGCATGTTCGTCACCCGGGCCGACCATCCGCGGGCGCTGGCTCCGGAAAGCATCCTGCCCGTGGCGGAGAGCGCCGGCATCGCGTCCGAGGTACGGACTCCGGTTGCAGCGGCATTCGCGGAGGCGATCAAACGGTCAGAAAAAGATGGTAGCATTGTCTTGTCCGCAGGTTCGATGTTCGTGACTGCCGAGACGATCGCGGCGTGGCAGGCTCAAGAGAGAAGCAATGCCCGCCCGGGTCCGTGATGGCCTATGTGCGTCTCTGACGAGCCGTGCGAGACATACCTCGTGAATCACGCAACTGAGTGGAACGAAACAGAAGACAACTTCACCCCGGCGCTATCGCAGCGCACCGAGGAGCTTTACCGCGTGCCAAACCGCGAGCCGGACGAGCAGGGGCTGATCGACGCGCCGGTGCTGCCTCTGCGCGACCTGGTGGTATTCCCGCGGATGGTCTCGCCGATCTTCGTGGGCCGCGAGGCGTCGCTTCTGGCGATCCAGGAAGCACAGGCCAAGAACCGCACGGTGATCGGGCTGGTGCAAAGGGATCCCGAACTGGAAGACCCCAAGTCTGCGGATTTCCTTCAGATCGGGCTCGAGATGGCGGTGGGACGGCTGCTCTCGATGCCAGATGGCTCGTCAAGCGCACTGGTGCAAGGAAGACGGCGCCTGGAGGTGGTGGATTTCATCCGCCAGAAGCCGTATCAGAGGGTGCGCGCCCGGCCGGTGTTTGAAGCACCGACGGCGGACCGCCAGACGCAAGCGCTGATGCGTTCCGTGCTGGACATGTTCGACAGGGTGGTCCAACTGGATCGCTCGATCCCCGAGGAAGCACATGTGTTCGCCATGAATATCTCGGAGCCGGGCTGGCTGGCCGACATGATCGCGACCTCCCTTTCGCTGAACTTCGAGGCGCGGCAGGGGCTGCTGACCCTGCTGGATCCGCGCGGGCGGCTGCAGGCGATCAACAAGATCCTGGCGCAGGAACTGGATGTCCTGGAGCTGCAGGACGAGATCCATTCCCGAGTGCGAAACGAGGTGGACAAGACGCAGCGGGAGTACTACCTGCGCGAGCAGATGCGGCAGATCCAGAGCGAATTAGGGGAGGGGGATGTCTTCACGCGGGATGCGGCGGAGCTCAAACGCAGAATACAGGCCGCCAACCTTCCGGACGAGCCGAGGGGCGTGGCGATGAAGGAGCTTGAGCGGCTGAATCAGATGCCGCCGATGGCGCCCGAGATCGGAACGATCCGCACCTACATTGAGTGGATCATCGACCTGCCCTGGACGACGGCCACGCCCGATAACCTGGATGTGCGGCATGCCGCCAGGCTGCTGGAGCGCGATCACTACGGGCTAAAGAAGGCCAAGGAACGCATCCTTGAATACATAGCGGTGCGCTCACTGAAGCCGAAGAAGGAACGCCAACCGATCCTGTGCTTTGTCGGCCCCCCGGGCACGGGCAAGACCTCGCTGGGGCGCTCGATCGCCGAAGCGCTGGGCCGCAAGTTCGTGCGCGTTTCGCTGGGCGGCATCCGTGACGAGGCGGAGATCCGCGGACACCGCCGGACATACATCGGCGCGCTGCCGGGGCGCGTGCTGCAAACCATGAAGCGGGCGGGAAGCGTCAATCCGCTGTTCATGCTGGATGAGATCGACAAGCTGTATTCGGACTTCCGCGGCGACCCTGCGTCGGCGATGCTGGAAGTGTTGGATCCAGAACAGAACAACGCCTTCAGTGATCACTACCTGGAATTGCCGTACGACCTTTCGAAGGTGATGTTCGTAACGACGGCCAACTACCTGGGACCAATCCCGCCGGCACTGCTCGACCGCATGGAGGTGATCGAGTTCCCCGGGTACATCGAGGATGAGAAGCTGGAGATCGCAACACGCTACTTGATCCCGCGCCAGATCGAGGAGAACGGCGTCGGCGACATCGGCCTGCAGTTCGAGGCCGGCGCCTTAAAGCGCATCATCCGCGAGTACACGTTCGAGGCAGGGGTGCGGAATCTCGAGCGGGAGATTGGGCGGATCATACGCAAAGTGGCCCGCCTGAAGGCCGAAGGCAGGAAGTACTCGCCGGTGATCGCACCGGGCATCATCGAGAAATTCCTGGATCCTCCGCAGTACATCCCGCCCGAGATGGAGAAGGCCGATGAGGTGGGCGTGGTGCAATCACTGGCATGGACCGAGAACGGCGGAGAGATCATGGCGGTTGAGGTGGCGGTGCTGGAGGGGAAGGGCTCGCTGCAGATGACCGGCCAGCTGGGCGAGGTCATGCAGGAGTCGGCGCAGGCAGGCTTGACCTACATCAAGTCGCGCGCGGCCGTGCTGGGGATCGACCTGGACGTCTTTGAGCGGATGGACATCCATCTGCACATTCCCGAGGGCGCGATCCCGAAAGATGGGTCGTCCGCGGGCATCACGATCGCGACAGCGATGATCTCAGCGCTGACGGGGCGGCCGGCATTTCGACACATTGGTTTGACGGGTGAGATCACACTACGCGGCCGGGTGCTGCCGATAGGCGGAGTGCGCGAGAAGGTGCTAGCGGCGCATCGCGCCGGGCTCAGGACGGTGGTGCTGCCGGAAAAGAACATGAAGGATTTGCACGACGTCCCGAAGACGGCCCGGGCGGAGCTCAAGATCATCCCCGTGAAGCACATGGATCAGGTGTTGGAAGTGGCGCTGACGCGCGAGGCGGTGAGCGAGCCGCCGCGGCCGCGCAAGCGCGGCGATGAGACCCCGGAGCCTCGAAATGAGGAGGCTGTGGAAAAGGAGTAGCTGGCCAGCGCAGGCAGGGAACAGGTGGGCGAGCATTCGGGGTAACTCACGGACAAAGAAAGCGACAAGGTGTCATCGCGGGCGCCGCCGGTGCAGCGGGGTGCCGGCCAACCGGGAGATGAAATGAAGACTTCACGCTTGGAGCAATTGCAGACTGCCCTGGCCCAGGCGGGACTGGACGCGGTGGCGATCAATCCCGGTCCGACGCTTACGTATTTGACGGGAGTCAGCTTTCATCTAATGGAACGGCCTATTGTGCTGCTGGTGCCTCGCGACCAGGAGCCGGTGCTCGTGCTGCCGGAATTCGAGATGACCAAGGCAGCGCGCATTCCGTACAAGGTCAATGGATTCACGTACGGTGAAAACCCGGCCGAGTGGGGCGGCGTGTTCAAGAAGGCGGTGATGTCGCTGGGGCTGGATGGCAAGAAGATCGGCATGGAGCCGCGCCAGATGCGCCTGCTGGAATTCAATTATGTGCGCGGCGGCGCACCGGATGCAGAATTCCCGGATGCAACCGAGGCCTTGGCATCCTTGAGACTTCGCAAGGATGAGAGTGAGATCGCGGCGATGCGACACGCGGTCAAGGTCGCGCAGGCGGCGTTGGAGGCCATTCTGCCTTCCATCAGGGTCGGCGCGACCGAGCGTGAGATCGCAAGTGCGCTCACCATGGAGCTGCTCAAGAGCGGATCGGATGCGGAGCTGCCCTTTTCCCCGATCGTGTGCGCCGGGCCCAACTCGGCCAACCCGCACGCGACGCCTTCCGATCGTAAGATCGAGGGCGGCGATCTGCTGCTGGTGGATTGGGGCGCCGCGACAGAAGGGTACATCTCCGATCTAACCCGCACCTTCGCGGTAGGCGAGGTGGATGCCGAGTGGAAGAAGATCGCCCAGATTGTGTTCGAGGCCAACCAGGCAGGATGCGCAGCGGGGAGACCCGGCGTGCCGTGCGCCAGCGTGGACAAGGCGGCGCGTGCGGTGATCGAGCAGGCCGGCTATGGCCAGTACTTCATCCATCGCACCGGGCACGGCATTGGAATGGAAGGGCACGAGGAGCCGTACATGCGCGGCGACAACATGCGCATGCTGTATCCGGGCATGGCGTATACGGTTGAGCCGGGGATCTACCTTGCTGGGCGCGGGGGCGTGCGCATCGAAGACAATGTGGTGGTGACCAAGAGCGGCGTGGACGTGCTCAGCGACATGCCGCGCGAGCTGCGCTTGGTGGGGTAGAACAGCGGCGACCTGCCGATCAGCCAGGATCCAATTGAGCCGGGGCTGATGGCGGTGCGGGTTGCCAGGGTTTGAGGCGGCGGAGCGTCCAGCCAAGAAGCACCAGATTCATGCCGAATAGTCCGATGCCCGCCAAGAAATCAAGCAGGGTGTATGCGCCGCCGCCCAACCCGACGATGTGTATGATCGAAGCAAGAATGATCCGAATCACGTAGAGCGCTGCGGGGAACAGGATCCACCACTCGAATATCTTGCGAAGCGGATCACCGTGCTGCAGTGCCAAGATCAATAGCGGCGGTATGAGCAGCATCGCCATGTGAACGTGCGAGTGCCATGCCACCACAGCAGTGGCGGCGAACAATCCCAACGAGGCGACGACGAACTGCGAATGATCCACGGCAAGGGGGCGAATCCACAACGCCAGACCGCCTGCCGCCGTGCCGGCCATCCCGACAATCACAACAATCGACGCCAAATCCGATCCGACAAGGCCTTCGAAGTGAAGGCCAATCATGCGCCAGTTCATCATCAGCTGAGGATCATTTGTGGGGAGGCCGCCGGCGTAGCCCAACCAAAGTTGGCTCAGCCGGATGATGGCATCCGTGCCGGCGAGCAGCCATGAACCGCCGATGATCAAGAGACCGGCCACCAACATGCCGAGAGTCGTCTTCGTCCGGCGCTGCATCAGCACGGCCGGGACAACCAGGATCAGAGTCTGGGGCTTCAGCAACAGGCCTGCCAGCCACAGGCCCGATTGAAATACCCTGCCCGACATGGAGGCGAGGATGAACTCGCCGACGCAGATCATAAGCCACAGATTGGCCTGCCCCAGGAAGAGGTTCAGAAAGACGGGCGCCGAAATCATAAGCATCAAGAGCAAGCGGCTTTCAAGGCGCCGTCCCGTGATACGCGCTGCGAAACCGCGCAAGTACATTGCGCTGCCCACAAGATTGAGTGCGATCCATACGCCGGCGGCAAGTGATGGCGGCAGCAAAGCGAGCAGTTGAAAGGGAACAAGGAAGACCGGCAGGTAGGGGGTAGGAACGATATACAGATCGCTTGCGTCAGCAACCCGATCGGGCAGAAGCTGCTGCTGGATCTGCGCCATGCGCTTAAGATCGTAGACAGCACCGTAGCCATAGTGATTGGCGATATGACCCGCGCTCCAGAACGAGGCAAAGTCTACACCGAGGTTTCCGAACAGGTTGCCCCACGCCATGTCCAGGACGACCTGAGCAGAGTAGAAGACCAGCAGGACGGCCAAGACAAGATTGATCCAGTTGTGCCGGGACAAGCCCTGAAACGGAAGCCGAGACGCGGGTCTGCGCGTTGCCTTCATGTTTTTCTGACTGAATTCGATCGCACGGAGGAGGCGCCGATCCGGGCGCGCCGAGGCAGCAGATGCCGAAATCCGGGAGGCATAGTATAGTAAGCAGCCGCGGGGAAGCTCGCGCATTGGAGCCTGAAACGGAATGAATCGCTCACTGGTCTGGCTTGGCGCGGCGCTGTTCTTGTGGGGGATCGGGGAGAGCATGTTCCTGCTCTTCCAGCCTGTTTACCTGCAAGAACTGGGGGCCAGCCCGATCGAGATCGGAGTGATCCTGGGGGCATTCGGCGCGGCGATGACGCTGACGCATGTACCGGCGGGGCATCTCTCGGACCGGCTCGGCCGGCGCCCGATGTTGATCGCGGCGTGGCTGGTGGGTTTCCTGGCGACGATCCTGATGGCGCTGGCGCTCAACCTGACGATCTTCGTGGCGGGGCTGCTGCTGTACGGATTGACCGCGTTCGTGGCCTCACCGCTGGACAGCTACACGACGGCGGCCCGGGGCAAGTGGTCCGTGGCACGGGCGATGACCTTCGTTTCGATGACATTCAATGGCGGCGCGGTGCTCGGGCCGCTGATCGGCGGAGGCGTCGCCGACGAGTTCGGATTCAGGATCGTGTACTTCATCGCGGCCGGGATCTTCGTGCTATCGACCCTGGCGGTCACATTCGTCTCGGCGCAGCCGCGCGATCAGCATGACCCTGACAACCCGCCTGCGGCGCTG
>JAZDHO010000268.1:0-2181 GCA_043805815.1 Chloroflexota bacterium | reverse complement strand
CGTCTGGACGATTGTCAAATTGGCGGGCTGATTGCCGCCGCCGACATTGTAGGTCTCGCCTGCCACCCCGTGCGCCAAGATGGTCCGTATGGCCTCGCAGTGATCCTCGACGTAGAGCCAGTCACGGATCTGCTGGCCATCCCCGTAGACCGGCAGCGGTTTGCCGGCAAGCGCATTCAGGATCATCAACGGGATGAGTTTCTCGGGGAACTGGTATGGACCATAGTTGTTGGAGCAATTCGAGATGGTGACCTGCAAGCCGTAGGTATGGGCGTAGGCGCGGACAA
This sequence comes from Chloroflexota bacterium, assembly GCA_043805815.1. GTDB lineage: Bacteria > Chloroflexota > Anaerolineae > Anaerolineales > Villigracilaceae > Fen-1038. The sequence goes on along the minus strand of JAZDHO010000268.1, from coordinate 1,894 downwards.
GGTGATCGCTGGCCGCCTTGGAAGCTGCATACGGCGAATTGGGCGCATAGGGCGTGGCCTCAGAGAAGGCGGGGTCATCCGGCCCGAGCGTTCCGTAGACCTCGTCCGTCGAGACGTGATGGAAGCGGTGTCCGGCTGAGCCCGCACCGGCCTCGCCGATCCAGTATTGCCGGGCGGACTCGAGCAGAGTGAATGTGCCGAGGACGTTGGTCTGGATGAAAGGTTCAGGCCCCAGGATGGAGCGATCGACATGCGACTCGGCTGCGAAGTGAACGATGGTGTCGACGCGATGCTGCCGCAGCAGGCCGTCCACTAGGAGGCGATCCCGAATATCGCCATGCACGAATGTATGGCGATCCGCCCCGGGCAGATTCTGGAGATTTGCGAGGCTTCCAGCGTAGGTCAGCGCGTCGAGGTTGATGAGGCGGACGTCGGGCCGAGTCCCAAGCATGTGGCGGACGAAATTGGAGCCGATAAAGCCGGCGCCGCCGGTCACGAGCAGGCTATGCATGGCTGATCCTGTGTGCGTCCCACCCTCGGCGCCGACGGTCACTTGCGCCACTACCCACCGGGCGCCGCTCCGGGGATGCGCTTGCGAGTGAACTGCGCCGCGGCGGCAAAGACCCGCGTCGGGAGGCCGATGGCGAGGTCGACCAGCAGCCGAGTGAGGACACGCAGACCCTGCCGCTGAAAGAACCTGCGGATCTCCTGCGCCTCCGGCTCCGGAAGGTCAAGCAAGGGGCGCACAGCATCCGGGAGGGCAGTGCCGATCCCAAGGACGCCGAGGCCGTGCCCGTGCCGGAAGGCGAAGGAGGGATACCGGGCGGACAGTTCTGCCCAGAGATTCCAGACTCCAAAATCCCGGTTGTGCTCGGCGATGTCGTGGAAGAGCACCACGGCGCGGGGGCTCAACCGGGGAAGCCAGGTCTCGAAATCATGCCGGGCAGCGTCATACGTATGGAGCCCATCGATGTGCAGCAGATCGACCGAAGCATCTGGAAATCCCACGGCGGCCTCGTCAAAGGTGGATTGCTGCAGCCGGGAGAATGCGCCATAGAGCGGATCGTGGTACCGGTGCAATTCGGCGAGCACACGGGGGCCATAGGCACCGGTATGCGCATCTCCGGACCATGAATCCACGGCCACGCAACTCGAAGAGATTCCAAGCTGGTGCACTGCCTGGCAGAAGGCGCAATAGGATATGCCGTTGCGGGTGCCGAGTTCCACAATGGCTGCAGGGCGCAGCAGATCGATCAGGTACATGCCAAAGGGGACATGCTGGATCCAGGCAGAGATCGCCAGGCGCCTGGGCCGGGCGTAACAGATCGGATGCTCACTCGGTATCGGTTTCGGCAACGGCCTCGTCTCCAGGTGGACTGTGCTCCCGGCTGGCAGCGTGCGTGTCAATCGTACACCTCGGCCTGCGTCAACGGCAGGCCCTGGCTGTCTTTTTCGGAAAGGACCGGCGCTTCACCCGGTGAGAGCGGCCATTGTACGCCCACAGTGGTGTCGTTCCAAAGCAGCGAGCGTTCCCATGGCGGCGCGTATTACTCGGTGGCTTTGTACAGGACCTCCGCCCACTCGCTGAGCACGTAGAAGCCGTGGGCGAACCCGGGCGGGATCCAGAGCTGGTCCTTGCGCTCCGCCGAAAGGGTGGCACCCACCCAGCGTCCGAAGGTGGGCGAGCTGCGGCGCAGATCCACGGCGACATCAAACACCTCGCCGGTCACGAGCCGCACCAATTTACCCTGCGGCTGACGGATCTGGTAGTGCAGTCCCCGCAGCGCTCCCCTGCGAGAGCCAGAGTGATTGTCCTGCACGAAATCCGCCGGCAGACCGGCAGCCTCGAACTGCTGCCGGTGGTAGCTCTCCAGGAAGAAACCGCGGTCATCGG
>JAZDHO010000267.1:0-4104 GCA_043805815.1 Chloroflexota bacterium | reverse complement strand
GAGGTGGTGGGATGAGGCTGCCTAACCATGTTGGCGTGATTCCAGACGGCAATCGGAGATGGGCACAAGCCCGGGGCTTGGCCAAAGGGAAGGGGTACACCCAGGGCTTGGACCCGGCCCTGGCCTTTTTCAAATTGGCCCGGGCGGCTGGCATCCGCGAGCTCTCGGTCTACGGCTTCACCATCGACAACAACAAGAGGCCTCCTGCGCAGCGAAAGGCGTTCACAGATGCCTGTATTCGAGCCGTCGACCTGCTTTCCCGGGAGGATGCAGAATTGCTGGTTGTCGGGAATGCCGATTCACGCATGTTTCCAAAGGAATTGCTGCCCTACACTTCAGAACGCACGACCTTTGGCGCCGGCGGCACAAAGGTCAATTTCCTGGTGAACTACGGATGGGAATGGGACTTGAACAGGTTGAAGTCCGCCGATCCCACGCTCACGAATATCATGAAGCACCTGCGATCATCCGAGGTTTCCAAAATAGATCTGATCATTCGCTGGGGCGGCCGGAGCAGGCTGAGCGGTTTTCTGCCCGTGCAATCTGTTTACGCCGACATCTATGTTGTCGATGAATTCTGGCCGGACTTCAAACCGGAGCACTTGTCGGCGGCGCTGGAATGGTACGACAGACAGGATATTACGCTTGGGGGCTAAGATCACGGCCAGAGTGCGCGCGGGCGGTGCCCACCCCCACGCGCTGAGGTCTGCCCCACGACGGGCGCATATCTTCCTCCCCCAAATGCACGTGCAGGTCCACGGTAGATTCGCGCGCCGATCGTGCATTTGCCTGCACTTTGTACTTTGAGTGGGGGATGCTGAGGCAGAGCGCTGCCAACGAGGCAATACCCCACCCATTTGAACCGCCGATGGGATGATTGGGCTAGAATAGGACTGGCAAGACTCTGAAGCTGGGACGCATCGGCTGAAGATGAAAGCCTGATCCTGCAGATGCTGCCAACCAAACCGGATCCCGTACGCAATCCATTGCTCATCATCCAGATCGTGCTGATCGGCATGCTCTTCGTCGCCCTGACCCTCAGCGCCATCGCTGAGCGCGACGCTCCCGCCAGCGCCCCCACTGCGAATGTCAATGCCATCAAGACACAGGCCAGCCTCACCGCCTGGGCCAACCCCACACGGACCGCCGAGGCCTCGACGCCCGCGGCGGAGTACACCCCCACACCGTCCGCCACCGCGACACCGTCGCCCACGCCCACCCAGCCCCCTGAGCCCATTCTCCGCACAGGAACCGGCGATTCTGTGTTCCATCCCCAAAAATGGATCGGCCCGGCGGTCGTCCGCATCACCTACGACGGCCGCGGACCGTTCCTCGTCTGGACTCAAAACGAGAACGGGAAACGCGAGCTCATGCTCGCCAACAGCCTCGGCGCCTACCACGGCAGCTCGCTCATCGACTTCCAGGGTCCCCAGCGGACCCTGCGCATCGAGGTGCGCACTGCCGAAGCCTGGCACATCGAGCTGCTTCCGCTCAGCGCAGCCCGCCGCGAGCACATACCGGGCGCCATCAGGGGGACCGGCGACGAGGTCGTCCTGCTCGATGGGTCACAGGCCCCCGACCTCCTGACGGCAGATGCCTCAACCGCCTGGGGCAACTTCTCGGTCTGGGCGTATGGGAATCCTTCGCACCTCGTGATCAACGCTGTTGCGCCCTACACCGGAGCTTTGCCCCTCCCCCCGGGTACGACCGCCCTCGCCGTCAAGGCCATCGGCCCCTGGAGCCTCCAGCTCACCGCGAGGTAACTCCGCTGCATTGAAGTTTCACCGGCAACAGAATGTGCAACGGGGAGAACGCCCGTTGCACATTCTTTTTCCGTTTTATTTCCCCTCCCGCTTCCCGCAATGCGGCTCCGCCTCACCACTTCGCACCTCGACCCCTTGTTTCTTGGGGCGCGGCCGCGGGCATCGATCGGCATCCTCCACCTCCGCACGTCGTTGCGAGGAGCGAAGCGACGAAGCAATCCCCTCCCCGATCCGCGAGGAGATTGCTTCGCCCCGCCCTGGAAGGCCGCCAGGGCAGACGGGACTCGCATCAACTGTGCTAGGTGTGAAGGCTACGTGGCGTATCTCCAATGCTGACCCGTGCGCATCATGGCGTTCAGAATCACGAGAAGTTGTCGCATGCAGGCTGTGAGAGCGACTTTCTTTTCTTTGCCGCGGCTGAGCAGGAGCTCGTAGAACGCCTTGATTCGCGGATTGAACTTCCTGGCGGCCAAGGCAGCCATGTACAGGACCCTTCGCACGTCTGCTCTGCCTCCGTACAGACGTCGCTTGCCGCGTTTCTTGCCACTGTCCTTGTTGAGCGGGGCGACGCCTACCAGGGCGGCAATTTCCTGGCGGTTGAGCTGCCCCAGCTCTGGGAGCATTCCCAGCATGGTGGCGGATGTGACCGGGCCAATGCCCGGAACGCTCCGGAGCAGGGCTTCTTTCTCTCTCCAGATGGATGAGCTCTTCACAGCGTCCTCGATCTCCTGGTCCAAGCCTTTCAAGCTTTGGGTCAGCCACTGGATATGCGCCTCAATGCTGGAACGCATCTCGGCCCGCGGCGGCCGGATACCTCAGGAAGAGCGCTGGGGCTCGCGGAGATGGGCACGCGGATTTGGACCCGTTGAGACGCGACCGCTATAGGAGGACGAACCTGGAGGCGTGGATGCAGGGGACGTCCGATGCGATCGTGATCGGATCCGGGCCCGGCGGGGCGACGGTGGCGCGGGAGCTCAGCCAACGAGGGGCCAGGGTCCTCATTCTGGAACGCGGCTCCAATGCTGAGCTCAAAGGCACGATGTATCAGACCCTGGGCATGGCCCTCGTGCCAGGCCGTAACCTCCTGTTCACCGAGGAGCTGCTGGCGCTGATCCGAGCGACCACCGTCGGCGGCAGTTCCATCCTCGCATATGCGACCGCGTTCGAGCCGCCCTACTCGATGTTCGAGGCGCGCGGAGTCCATTTGAAGCAGGAAGTTGAGGAAGTCAGGAGCGAGCTGCCCATCGGCCCCCTGGCGGATGAGCTGGTGGGCCCGGCCGCCCAGCGCATAATGGAAAGTGCCCGGGAACTAGGGTATCGCTGGGCGAAGCTGCCAAAAATCGCCTATCAAGACAAGTGCCGTCCAGACTGTGACAAGTGCACGATGGGGTGCCCGTACGGGGCCAAGTGGACCGCACGCATGTACGTTGACGAGGCGCGCAGTCATGGCGCGACCCTGGTCACCGGCGCGCGCATCCGGCAGTTGGACGTCCGGAACGGCAAGGTGGAGAGCGTTGACATCTCAAAAGACGGTTCGCAATACCGGCTCTCAGCGCCTCTCGTCATCCTTTCCGCGGGAGGCATCGGCACGCCGCTAATCCTGCGCGCCTCCGGGATTGCGGATGCCGGGCATGATTTCTTTATTGATCCACTGGTCGTTGTGATGGGAACCGTTGAGCACCTGCACGGCGGCAAGGAATTCCCGATGGCGGCTGGAATGTACGATCCCGGTGAGGGATACGTCATGACCGACCTCGTCTGGCCGCTATGGATCTCAGCCGCATTCACGGCGGAGGTACTTAGGTTTGATCGAATCGCGGCGCACGCCAACAGCCTGCCCATCATGGTGAAGATCAAGGACGACCTCGGTGGCAGCCTCACCGCAGGCGGCGGAGTACGCAAGCGGCTCACTCAAGCTGACCGGACAAGGCTCAGCAGGGGCGCGGCCGTCGCCAGGAGGATCCTCAAACAGGCAGGCGCAAGCCACGTATTCCAGACGTGGACCACGGCCGTGCATCCGGGGGGAACGGCGAAGATCGGGGATGTGGTGGACTCCGACTTGAGATCGCGATTCGAGAACCTCTATGTGTGCGATTGCTCGGTCATCCCGGAGTCCTGGGGCCTGCCGCCCACGCTGACGATCATCGCTCTGGCCCGGCGATTGGCAAAACACCTTGCTCACTGAACTGCCCGGCGAAAGTCCACAAGCCAATAGTATGCGCTCACGCAACCATTCAGAGGAGAGTGAGATGAACAGCACCGTGCGCAAGCATTTCGACAATATTTGTTCGGAGGATGCGCACGTCCAGAACGCGGCCCTCCTGTCGATTCTGAAGGCGAC
>JAZDHO010000266.1:0-5147 GCA_043805815.1 Chloroflexota bacterium | reverse complement strand
ATACCGGGTATATCGGGACGGCGGAGTCATCGCGAACCTGCCTGCCAACGCGACGGCTTATGATGATCCCGCGCCGGACTACGGCGGCCACAACTATTTTGTGCAGGCCTATAACGCCGCTGGATTCACCAACGGCCCGATCGGTAGCTCAACCGGGTGCGTGTTCTAGGGGTTGCTGCCCACGCGGTATTCCGCCTCCGCCACGGGTTCATCCATTCCGTGCAAGCGAAGGGAGCATGAATGAAAACACAGCTGTCTGCCATGGTCACCGCGGCTCTCCTCCTGGGGGCGTGCGCGCTGCCGTCGCAGCTGGCGCCGAGGCCAGCGCCCCCTGAGGCAGCAACCGCCGCGGCGCCGATATCCGGCTCCATGACTGAGGAGGTCCCGGCCGCCGCGCCGGCAACGGAGACGATCACCGATCCGACCATGGCCATCGTTGGCCCGATGGAGATCGTCTACGATTGGTCGACGGATCGTTGTGCGATCCAGGATTTTCCCGATATGCCGATCCGCCCCTTTCGTGACGCGGACGGGAATGTCCAGGCAAACCGCAGCTGGGTTCATAACCGCCGCTTTCTTGGGCCGGAGCTGGATACGATCGAGCCGCTTTGCGAAACCATTCTGGATTCCGGCCTCGATGCGGATCCCTCCCACTATCGCTACCAGGAATGGATCCAGGCACTTTACACAGAAGACGGGCAAACGATTCACGCCATCGTCCACAACGAACATAACAGCGGAGATTTCAAGCAGGATTATGCAAGCTACTGGAACATGACGTACGCAGTCTCCACAGATGGCGGCGCAAGCTACCAGAAACCTGATCCCCCGGGCAATCTGGTCGCCGCTTTGCCTTACAAGTATGAGCCGGGAGCCGGAATGTATGGATTGCTGACAGGCAGCAATATCATCAAGGGGAAAGATGACTACTACTACATGCTTGCGCTGCACAAGGCATACAAGAAGGCGGAACAAAGCACCTGTCTCTTGAGGACAAAGGACCTGTCCGATGCAGCCTCGTGGCGCGCCTGGGACGGGAAAGGCTTCGATATGCGATTAATCAATCCATACCTTGAAGCCAATTTCAGCCCATCGGATCACGATTGTCCGGCTATTGACAGGGATCTCTTCCAGATAGGCGGCCTGGGCGCAAGTGAAAGCCTGCTCTACAGTTCGTATCTTGATCGTTATGTTGCCCTGTCGTTGGGATCTCATTGGGTCAATGGTGAACTATTCTGGGGTGCAAACTATGCCACCTCACAGGATCTGATCCATTGGGAGAACAAGAAGCTTCTGCAGGCAATGACCCTGGGCGCGCATACCGGCGCGGGAGGGGTGGACGGAGCGGGATACTTGATCCTGCTCGATCCGCACAGCCCGTCACGGAATTTCGAGACCACGGACAAGACCGCCTATGTGTATTTTTCCCGCTTCAATCATTCCACGGGCATGCTCTTGAATGACGTTGACCTCGTGCGCTTCCCGGTTGAGTTCTTCCCCAATGCCGGCGAGGCGACAGCGGCCGATGTTCGAACGAAGATGTCATTGTCCCGCGCCGCAAGCGTGAGCGACGTGCTCTTGAATGGCTCCCTGACGGACTATGGAGGCGAGCCCCTGGCTGGAAAGACGATCGAATTGTTTCATTCGCCCAATGACGCCGTGGGCATCCCGTATGAATATACGTTCACCGGCGTTGTGCCCGACGATTTCAGGAAAGCAACGGTGGGAGTGCGGGTCAATACCGAGTGCAACTGCAATGCAAACAGCAACTTCTACGTGTACGAGTTCAATTACAGCGAAAACGGCGGCTCAAACCTGGTGCAGGGTAACCGCTTTCAAAACGGATTGCAGAGCTTTGGCAAGTGGGGCTCGGCCCCCGCGGATCTTGAGCCAAGCGATCAGGGCGATGGACGGATGCTGCATATCCAGGCGAAGAAGGATCAAAGCCTTCTTGGCTTGAATTCCCAGGAATTCACGGTTACCCCTGGCGCGACCTTCACCTATACGGTTCGCAGCCGGGTGGTGCCTGGCAGTTTTGGTGCCGGCTTCTTCGGTCTGTTCTTTATCGGAAATCAGGGAGAGGGTACGCGGGTGGCCATTCCGTTCTTCAATCCCAAAACGCCTTTCGGAACTGTCACAACGGACCAGGAGGGTCAGTTCCAGTTCCTGTGGCAATCGCCGCCAACGGGCAACTTCCAGGTGGAAAGCTCATTCTCCGGGGATACGGTGAACTGGCCTTCATCCATCACGAAAACAAGCAGTAACCGTTGATTCTAGGGGCTGCGCCATCTGATCCTGGGTCGCGCAATCACCGATCCTTGCAGGCGAAGGGAGCATGAATGAAAGCACACCAATATCTTGTGATCCCCGTGGCCCTCCTTCTGGCCGCGTGCAATCTGCCTGGGCAGCCGGTGCCCGCGCTGCCGCCTGCGACCGTGCCGGCGACGGCACCAACCCCCACGCGCACACCCGACCCGTTCCCGGACCCGGTGCTCAAGATCACCGGTGCGGAAGAGGTCGTTTATGACTGGAGCACTGATCGCTGCGAGGAGATGAATCTTCCCGATCTGCCTGTGCGCGCCTTTCGCAACGCACAGGGACAGGTGCAAACAATCCTCAGCTCGGACACGAATTATCGCATGATCGGGCCGGATCTGAACAACCTCACGATGGATTGTGAGCCGGTGATGCGTTCGGACTACATGGCCGATCCGTCTCTCTTCAATGACAATGAGTGGCTTGCCTCGCCCTACACTGAGGATGGGCAGACGGTCTTCGCGCTGGTCCATAACGAGTACTGGGGGCAGACACACCCCGAATACTGCCCGCAAAAGCAGTATTTTCCCTGCTGGGATAATTCCATCACGCTTGCGGTTTCTACGGACGCCGGCAAGACTTATCAGCAGGTGGCGCCGGAGCCAGCTCACCTGGTCGCACGATTGCCCTATCCCTTCGAAGCCGGGGCGGGGCCGGGGGGCACACGCAACCCCAGCAATATCATCAAGGGCCCGGACGGCTATTACTACAGCTTCTTCAATGTCAGTGAATACCACACTCAGGCTCAGAAGGTCTGTCTGATGCGCACGGATGCTCTGGCGGATCCAGGCTCGTGGAGGTTCTGGAATGGCAAGGGATTCGACGGGCAATTCATCAACCCCTACACCAACCCTCCCGAGCTTCCCGGCAATCACGTATGTACTCCGGTGGACTGGGAGAACATCGGCGCGCAGTTGAATGACAGCCTCACCTTCAACACGTACTTGAATCGATATGTTCTGGTCGGCATCAGCGCGGACACGATTGGCGGGCGCGAGATCTGGGGTTTCTACTACTCGTTCTCTGACGACCTGATCCATTGGACGCACCGGAAGTTGTTGGCCGAAATGGTGCTGCCCTGGACGGCCGCTCAAAACGATGACGTCATGTATCTGTACCCGGCGCTGCTGGATCCGCAAAGTGACTCGCGCAACTTCGAGACCACCGGGAAGACGGCTTATGTCTACTACACGCGGCACAATCGGGGCCAGGGCAGCCTGGATCGTGACCTGATCCGGGTCCCGGTGGAGTTCTTCCCCTCACCCTGAACCAGGCGGCCTGATAAGCCTGGAAGGCACGTTAAGGGCCTGCCGCCGGCGATGAGCCGGCGGCAGGGTGTTGTTAGGGACCGATCTCATCGCCTGTCTTGGACCTCGCACGCCGCCCGCACACTACGCACGAGTCATGATCGCGCGAACGGCCGGAGCTCCGATCACGCCCGCAGCCTTCATCCGCTGCTCCCGCAGAGCCGGATCATCGAGAAACTTGCGTGCATTGTCTGCGTTATCCCATTCCATTACGAGCGTGATCGTGTTTGGGTCGTCCGCATCACGATACACCTGGTTGACGCCCGAGGATCCCGCGGCGCGGCGCGTGGCCTCGTTGCTGTCATAGACCGATCGCCATTTTTCATAATCTGCGACGGTGTAACGCATATTGATGTAAACCATGGTCTCTCTCCTGAGTCTGGGTCGGGGGTTTCGTCATCATCTTATCACGCCGCGCGGGCCGAACCGCTTCCCGTCCGTGTGCCGCGGCCTTTCCGGTGCCGATGCTCTGTGCCGGGCATCACAGGTCATCCAATGCCCGGGGACACCCTCAGTCCGCTCGACTCGGGTTGGAGCGACGGGGCCGACCAACACGGCGATGCATTCACCTTCCATTGACACATTCGCGCCACCCACTCCGGATCAGACCGCCTCCATTGCATCAGCCGGCAGCAGGTCCGGGACGCACGCCGTCCCCTGCTTATGGTCATGCGCCGCCGCATACGTTCATCACTTGCCTGCCCCGGAACGCCCCCATATAATGAAGCGGGCAAAGGAGGGCACCACCATGAAGGGCAATGACAAGATCATCGCCATACTGAACGCGTTCCTGGCGGACGAGCTGACGGCCATCGGCCAGTACATGGTCCACTCCGAGATGTGCGCCAACTGGCAGTACGAGAAGCTGCACAAGGCCACTGAGAAGCGCGCCATCGAGGAAATGAAGCACGCCGAGAAGCTCATCGCCCGGCTGCTCTTCCTGGAGGGCAAGCCGATCGTCAGCCAGCTGAACAAGATCACCATCGGCGCGACCGTCGAGGAGCAGCTGAAGAGCGATATGGCCGCCGAGCTCGGCGCGATCAAGGGCTACAACGATGGCATCCGCCTGTGTCTGGAGGTGGGGGACGGCGGCACGCGCGAGCTGATCGAGGACAACCTGGAGGACGAAGAGGCGCACCTCGACTGGCTCGAGGCGCAGCTCGACCAGGTCGCACAGATGGGGCTGCAAAACTATCTGCTGGGGCAGGCGGAGTAGAACGCGGTACGCCGCGCCTCTCGCGTCGTTGCGAGGAGGGTGCATCCCCCGACGAAGCAATCCCCTTGCGGATCCTCCAATCCCACATTGTTGTCGAAGATCCTGCGGCCTTCAGGGCGAGCAGGGCGTTCTCTCCCGGCAAAGCAATCCCCTCGCATCCCCCACGTCGTTGCGAGGAGGCGTTCTCTCCCGACGAAGCAATCCCCTCCCCGGTAGTCGCGGAGATTGCCTCGTCGCCCCCTTGGGGCTCCTCGCAACGACGTAAGATGGTGGATGATGGACAAAGAGTGCTGCGTCTATATCATCAC
>JAZDHO010000265.1:0-25212 GCA_043805815.1 Chloroflexota bacterium | reverse complement strand
GCAGTCCTCGGCTCGCCAGAGTCTATACAGAAGGCCCGTCGTGAAGAGACGCTCTCCTGTGAATGCGGATTCCGTAAGACTCAGTTTCTGCGCATGGGCCATGTACGATGGGGTGTCCATCGTGGCCACCGACAACCGCAGGTCGCCGTAGGCCGTCAGCCGGAAAGTGGCACCCGCAAGAAGGATCAAGAATATGCAGCCGCTGATCCAACCGTGCGAAAGATGGGACTTGAGTCGCTCATTTAGTCCTGGGGGAGACATGCCTTCACCCGCACGAGCACATCACCGTGCACCGCGTTGTCCTTTGTCCTCTGCCGGATGAAGTCCTTGAGTTTCTTGACGTGTACCGCCGGCAGGGGCGCGCCCTCACTCTCGATCTGCGCCTGGTCATTCGTAAAGACCAGGACCGCATTGATCGATGGCACCAAAGCCTCGTCCATGCCCTTGGCCAGATGCTTCTTCATCGCCTGGATTTGGCCATCGGCCTCTGAGTCCGGTCGCCCCAAACCCTCCTGCCCGAAGATACTCATGTACGCCTGCATGAAACCGCCGCCGCGCAGCCGCCAGCGATTGCGCTCGTGGGTGACCGCGCCGCGCTGCTGGTACGGTAGCAGCACCCATAATCCCATTGGCCCCACCAGGAGATGCGGAACTGGCGCAGTGTAGTGATACAGGGTCGTGTCTCCGGGCAGGCCCTTCAAGCCAGCGTCCAGCCTCTCGTCCGGCCGCGGGCTGCGGCCAAAGCGACTTGAGAAATACATTCCCACCTGCGTCATCGTAAACCCTAGGATCAGCGCCCCGATAGAGTAGGCGAACATGTCAGGTCGCTGGAAGGAAAGGTACATGCCGATGCCCAGCACGGCCAGGGCACCCAGACTAGTCCATTGCCCAATCCGTCCGTTGCGCTTGATGAGGGTTTCGTTTTTGATGACGCGCATATTCCCAATCTCCTGCCTGCGAGCTATCGCCTTTCAGGACGCGCTGATACGGGTGGTCCGCATACTACGACCGAATGCTCAATTCAATGGCGGACCTGAGGGCACCGAGCATGTTGGTATCAGCCGCGTTCTTCGCCAGTCTGACAGCATGCTTGATTGCCGGCGCGTCTGATCGGCCGTGGCCTATTAGGACCAGACCATTCACGCCGAGGAGGATGGCCGCGCCATACTCGCTTGGATCCAGAAGTCTCTTGATGCCGGAGAGGGCCGGCTTCACAAGGAGGCCTCCGAGTATTGCCAGCGGGCCGCCATTCCTGATAGCATCCTTGATCTTGTCCACTATTAGCTTGGCTACTGCCTCAGAAGTCTTGAGCATCACATTGCCGACAAAGCCGTCGGTGACGGCCACGTCAACCTTGCCGCCAATGACCTCCTTGCCCTCGACGTTTCCGAAGTAGTTCAAGCCGGAGGCCCTCAACAGGGGCGAGGAGGACCGAACCAGTTCATTGCCCTTGCCCTCCTCCTCCCCGTTGGACACCAAACCAACCTTCGGCTCAGCAACCCCCCTGACGAGCTTCGCATAGACACTGCCCATAATCGCGAATTGCAGCAGGTTCTCCGGCTTACAGTCCGGATTGGCCCCGATGTCCAACACCACACACGAGCCGGTTGCAGTGGGGAAAACGGGTGCCAGTGCCGGCCGATCCACACCTCTCAACCTGCCGAGGCGAAGCAGCGCCGTCACCATGGCGGCGCCCGTATTTCCTGCCGTGACGAAGGCATCCGCTTTGCCGCCTTTCACCAGGTCGATGCCGATCGCCATGGAGTTTTGAGCCTGACCGTGGCGGGCCTTCAGCGCCAGGCTCTCACCCGTTTCGTGCATGTCCAGCACTTCCGGCGCATGCACGACGCTTACGTGCAGCCCGGCGGGTTTTTGCGCCTCAAGCGCGGGTCTGACGATGGATTCATCCCCCACAAGGATGATCTCAACGCCGTACTCCCGGGCCGCCATCACAGCCCCGGCAACCTCCGGAGCCGGGTATGTGTCGCTGCCCATTGCATCCACCACAATGCGTGTCATGAAGCGACCTCGATGCACTCGATTTCTTGACAAGCAAATCAGGGCGATTATAATACGCTGGTACGCGCTGGTGCTGGAATTGGCAGACAGGCATGGTTGAGGGCCATGTGCCGCAAGGCGTGAGGGTTCAAGTCCCTCCCAGCGCACAAAGATCCCGGATCAGACGGGATCTTCTCTTATCTGTTAAATAGGCATCATGCGCCTGATAACTCCCGGGCTGGAAGCCTAACCCTATTTCTTCTGTCTTGCCTGCCCAGGCGCGCCGGGTGCGCCCGAGCGATAGCCTTCTATCAACGCTTTGGTCCTTGGGTCTCGCGGTGCTCTGAATAGCTCGTCTGGTACGGACTCCTCAATGATCTCCCCCTCGGCCATGACAGCCACCCTGTCGGCCACTTCGCGTGCGAATCCCATTTCATGCGTTACCACCAGCATCGTCGTCCCCTCCTGCGCCAACTTCTTCATCACGTTCAGGACTTCTCCTATGAGCTCGGGGTCCAGGGCAGAAGTTGGTTCGTCGAAAAGCATGAGCCTTGGCTCCATGGCAAGGGCCCGAGCTATGGCGACCCTCTGCTTCTGACCGCCCGACAGGCGACTCGGGTATTCATCCTTCTTGAACAACAGGCCCACGCGATCCAGGTTCATCTCCGCGATTTCTGTCGCCTCTTCCCTCGTCATGCGCTTCACGATCAAGGGGCCCTCCATGACGTTGCCCAAGACCGACATGTGCGGAAACAGATTGAATTCCTGAAATACCATGCCCGTCTTCAGGCGCACCTCGTGAACAAGTTGACGATGTTCACGTCCTCTGCCGCCGGCCTTGACGACCAGGCCGTCAACCTCGATCGTTCCTGCAGACGGCTCCTCAAGGAAGTTCAGGCAACGCAGCAGTGTGCTCTTGCCTGAGCCGCTGCGCCCGATCACACATACGACCTCTTGAGCTTCGACCTTGAGCGCGATCTTCTTCAGTACTTGCAGGCGCCCAAAATACTTGTCCAGGTCCCTGACCCTGACAATGTGCGACATGCTAGCGATCCCCCTTGGACATTCGCGCTTCGAGGCGGCTTTGGAGTGCCGTCAGGATCAAGGTCACGATCCAGTAGAACACGGCGGCGATGATGAGCGCCTCAAGGTTGCGGAAACTAGCGCGCCCGACCTTTGTCGCGCGCCACATGAGCTCGTGCACGAAACCTGTTGCCGATACGAGCGCGGAGTCCTTCGTCATGGCAATGAACTCGTTGCCAGTAGGTGGGATGGCAAAGCGAAGGGCCTGCGGCAGAACGATGCGTGTCATGGTCTGGCGGGCCGTCATTCCGATCGCCATTGCCGCCTCGCGCTGACCCTTGCCGACCGCCGCGAGGCCGGCCCGGAAGATCTCGCTCATGTAGGCCCCGTAGTTCAGGCCAAGAGCGAGGACACCCGCCCACAATCCGGGAAGGACTATGCCGAGCTGCGGGAGGGCCAGGAAGAAGAAGAATATCTGGAGGTATAAAGGGGTCCCCCGAATGAGGGAAACGTAGAAGGTGCTGACCGCAAAAAAGGGCGGGAATGTCGAGAGGCGCCCAAGTGCTGCAAAAAGGGCAAGCAGCGTTGCCAGAACAATCGAGAGAATGGAAATGCCTATCGTAGACGAAATTCCGCGTGCAATGAAGGACCAATTCTCCGCGATGAAGGCCAAATCGAGGTTGATGCCACCGATTCCAAATGGCAGGTTGCTGTTCCCGCTGAACATGACCGCCAGGATGAGCACGAGCACGATCCATGTAATGGCAACATTTGTCCGGAATCGTCGATCCCGGCGCAACTGGGCCTCAAAGAGCAATTCCGCCTGTGACTTGGGTCGGACGTCTTGAAGATCCATACTTCTTGCCTCGCGATCCGGTGGATTCAACGGGGAAGCGGCGAACCGCCGCTTCCCCGTGTCTACCATCCCTAGCGGACTGGAGCTTGCGTCAGGTCCACTTCGAACCACTTGTTGGAAATCGCGGTCAGCGTTCCGTCGGAGTGCATGGCCTCGACGAAACCGTCCAACGTGGAAAGCAGGGTCGCTGTCGGCTTCGTATGGGCCTTGTCTATTGCAGCTGCCAGCTCTTCAGCAAAGACGGCGCCACCCAGCTTGTCCACTTGGAGCCCCGCTGCGATATTCGAATCCACGACTGTGCCGGAAGTCACGTACCCAATGAAATCCGTGCGGCCAGCCTGTATGGATTGGGCGCATTCCTGATCGGTGGGCAGCACCACTTGCTTGACGTCAGGTGCCTGGATGTAGATGCTCGAGGCCGGCAAGCCCAGTTCGCCATTCAACCATTCTTCGTATGTGGTGGAGGTAGCCACGCACAGCGTCTCGCCCGCGAGCTGGTCAACCGAGGAAATCCCGGAGCCCTTCGCGACAGCAATCACGGCGGGTGTGTAGTAGTAGGCGGTCGTGAAATCCAGTATCTTCTGGCGCTCGGGCGTGACGGTCATGGATCCCACGCTGACGTCCCACTTGTCGGCCCAGTTCCCGGCAGTGATCATGTCCCACTCGGGCGTTGCAAAGCAAGTCTCGACACCCAGGCGCTTACCGAATTCCGCGGCCACGTCAACATCAAACCCCTGCATTTCTGCGGTCGTCAAAGCGTCCGAGGGGCACTTGGTGTCGGCCGGACGCTTCCCGCTGGTGTTCAGGAACGACTGCGGCTCGTAGTTCGGATCTGTGGAAACGAGGATGTAACCCCGCGCTTTTATCTCCGAAAGCAGATCGCCTCCGGACGCCGCGCCCCCGCATGCGGTCAGCAGGAAAGCGGTCGTCATCGCCACAACCAAAAGGATCTCAAGTCTTTTCATCTAGTCCTCCTCCGATTTGCAGTAGATTGGACCGTAGGATCGGGCATCGTGCGGGAAAAGGAGACGGCGACCGGCACCTCCTCTCATTCTGCAAAAGCGCGCATTGGGACAAGCATAGACTAACTTGGAGAATCGTGCAAGAGGCTGCGAGGCGTGATGATCGCTGCGAACTTTCTGGGAATGCCGGTGGTAGAATTCCGGGCATCACCTGGCGAACTACTGCCGCCAGCTCGCGGCAGTCGCGGCCCTTGCTTCACCATTGTGCCGCGCGTGAACAGATCCTGCAATGGATTCGACCCGCGGTCCGTCCGCCATACGGTAGGAATCGTAAAACCCTGGGCTGACGGATGCGTTGGGCGATTTGCGGCCGTGCGCCGCAGAGCGGTGAGCTGCGTGTGATCAAGGACCGAAAGCGTGTCTGGAGATGAAATTGGTGACTGTCGCTCAAATGACGGCGATCGAGCACGAGGCCGATGCTGCCGGGCTGACATACGCACAGATGATGGAGAACGCCGGTGCGGGTCTGGCAGAGAGCATTCAGGACCTTCCGTTTGAAGAACCTGATCGCGCCGTGCTGGGTCTTGTGGGGCCGGGAAACAATGGCGGCGATACGCTGGTGGCGCTTTCAATATTGGCTACCTCCGGATGGCAAGCGCGCGCCTACCTCGTGAAACCCAGGAACGACGCGCTGGTTGGGCGCCTGCATAAGGCCGGCGGGGACGTTGCCTCCGCGGACGGGGATCAGGATTACGCGATTCTGTCGTCGTTCATTGTGGCTTCGGCGATACTGCTCGACGGTCTGCTTGGAACCGGCGCGAAGCGGCCGATACGGGGAGAAGTCAGCTCCGCGATGGCGGCGGTCAATCGCCTGCTGGGCAATATGGAACAGCCACCCTATGTGATCGCCGTGGATTGCCCATCTGGCATAGACTGCGACACGGGCGAGGCATCGGACCAGGCAATTCCAGCGGACCTGACGGTGACTATGGCGTGCGTGAAGCAGGGTTTGCTGAGAATGCCCGCCTATGACCTCGCGGGCGACCTCCGGGTGGTGGATATCGGCCTGCCGTCAGATCTACCCAGTCTCCAATCGATACAAACAGAGGTTGTGGACGCGAATCTGGTCGCGCGGATTCTTCCCAGTCGTCCTTCCGTGGCGCACAAGGGGACGTTTGGCAGCGCGATGATCGCGGCCGGTTCGGTCAACTACACTGGCGCCGCGTTTCTGGCTGGTAGCGCAGCGTACCGCGCTGGCGCAGGCCTGGTGACGCTGGCAATACCAACTCCACTGCATGCGCCACTGGCTGGCCGGCTACCCGAGGCCACATGGCTTCTCCTGCCGCACGAGCTCGGCGTGATCTCGCGCGACGCGTCGCAGGTTCTCTTGGATGGTCTGGGCTCGTCTACCGCCCTACTGGTGGGTCCCGGGCTCGGGACGCACGCCACGACCAGGGAGTTCATTGCCCGCCTGCTGTCAGAGCTGCTGCCGCCACTGGTCGTTGATGCTGACGGACTGAACTTGCTCGCGCGAATCGAGGGCTGGAATAGGTTACTGTCAGGAACGGCGGTGCTTACCCCGCATCCGGGCGAGATGTCCGTGCTGACGGGTCTTTCAACCGAGGAGATCCAGAAGGATCGAACCAGCGTGGCGTCGAGTTTCGCGAAGTCGTGGGGGCACGTGGTGGTGCTAAAAGGCGCGTTCACGATTGTCGCTTCTCCTCAGGGCCAGATCGCCATCATTCCGGTGGCGTCAGCGGCGCTTGCCCGGGCTGGCACCGGAGACGTACTCGCCGGAATGATCGTGGGGCTCAGAGCTCAGGGAGTCGGCCCCTATGAGGCTGCGGTGGCTGGTGCGTGGATGCATGCACAGGCGGGACTGTATGCAGCGCGGCGGCTTGGCAACACAGCATCGGTCCTGGCCGGCGATGTCCTGGATGCTCTCGCAGAAGTCATCTCCGATCTATCCGCGGTCTGATCCTGCAGGCGAGGACGGGGAATAGAAGACCGCTCCCGAGACACCCGGGAGCGGTTTGTGGTTTTTCGCTATGCTGACGCACTACTCGCTCTTCAGGAAATCCTCCAAAGCCGCTTTGCTGATCCGATAGGATGTCCCGAGCTTTCGAGCCTTAAGAGTCTTGTCCTTGATGGCCGCCAGGACATCCTCTTCAGAGACCTTAAGGATGGAAGCCGCTTCCGCTGGACTCATGACATCTGGGATGCTGGCAGCCTTGGCGCCCCCGCCCTGTTGCATCGCGCCGGATGTCGCCTGCTGCATGAGATTGCCTATGCCCATGCCGGCCCCGATGCCGGCGGTCAGGCCCGCTCCGCCGCTGGGATTCGACGCCGCATCGCGCATCGCATCCGCAGCCTGTAGCTGCGTGTACGTGGCCATGTCGAGCATACCCATCTGGCGCAGCTCCTCGGCAGACTTGTCTGAGGGCTTGAGGTTGCCCACGTAGAAGGTCTTGAGGGTTAGCCCCAGCGCCTCGAAGTCATCCTGCGCCTTCGCCCGGACGCCCGCCCCAAGCTCCTCGGTAAGGCCGATCATCTCAGGCACCGAATGTTTTGCGCCGGTCTCGCCCAGCATATCCTGCAGCTTTGAAAGCAGCATCGTACGCAGCCGATCCTCGATCTGGGTCGTTTCATAGGTTCCGCGGGCGC
Source organism: Chloroflexota bacterium (assembly GCA_043805815.1). Lineage (GTDB taxonomy): Bacteria > Chloroflexota > Anaerolineae > Anaerolineales > Villigracilaceae > Fen-1038. The sequence continues at coordinate 17,709 of JAZDHO010000265.1, read as the reverse complement.
CGACGATCTGGGTCACGAACTGCTGTGGATCGCGAACCTGGAACGAATACGTTCCGAATCCCTGCAACAGTGCTACTCCCAGGCCCATTCCCGGGTTGCGGACGATTATTGGCTGAGGAGTGCCCCACTTCCTGTTGGCGAATTCCCGGCGTGAGACGAAGTACACCTCGGCCGGGAAAGGCGTGCGGTCATTGAAGGCCTTTCCAATGAGGTCTATGAGCAGTGGGATGTTGGCGGTAGCGATGGTGTGCCGGCCGGGCCCAAACACGTCCAAAGCGTTTCCGTCGCGGAAGAACACCGCCGACTGGCTCTCGCGCACGATCACCTGCGATCCAACGCGGAAGTCGCCGATGCCGGTCTCCGGAAATCGATGGACGATCTCATCCCTCATCTCGTTCGGATATTCGATGACATCGAAGATTCTGGCCATAGTAGCGATTCTCCTTTGTGGTCAACCCGAATTCATTATAGCGGAAGGGCCCCGGGCATACAAGCATTCCCACCGACAGCTTCTACGCACCAAACTGCCATCCGTCGCGCCCGGGGGCCGAGGCTGGCGCGGATGCTGCCTCAATCGGGGCGGTCCCCGGGCCCTTCCGGCCTGGTCGCAACCATACTGGTCCCTGTTCCTCGATCGCGAAGCATCAGTATCTCGGCAAGAATGCTTACCGCGATCTCCTCGGGCGTCTCCGCCTGAAGCTCGAGTCCCATTGGTGAGTGAACTCGCGCAATCTCGGTGGGCGCCACGCCACGCGCCCCCAGCTCCTTTACCGTTGTTGTCCACCTGCGCCTGGAACCGATCACTCCGACGTAGGCCGCCGGGGCTCGCAAGAGCGCGGGCAGCCCTGCAACGTCAACCGAGGATCCTCTGGTGGTGAGGATCACGTACGTGCGCGAATCGAACTTCAGCCGTTGGGGGAGTTCCTCCATTGCGCAAACATGGAACGCGTCGGCATCCGGGATCGTCTCCTTGTTGCAGTACTCGGGTCGATCATCAGACACAACCACGTAGAACTGCAGCCACTTGGCGAGATGTGCCACGGCACGTCCCACGTGACCGGCGCCAATAATGACGACCATGGGGGAGGGGAGCAGCGGTTCCACGAAAACCTCCACTTGTCCACCGCACACACCGGGATCACCTCTACTTGGATCCGCAAGGTTGTAGTGCAGCAGCCGCGCTTTGCCGTCGGCGAGGGCCATCCACGCTTCGTCAAGCACTCGGTGTTCGAGGTCGCCGCCGCCGATCGTCCCCACGAAGCGTCCGTCGGGGTATACCAGCATCTTGCTGCCGACATGACGGGGAGTTGAACCTTCGCTTCTTACCACCGTGCAAAGCACGACGGGTTCGTTCTTGCGAAAGGCTTCGCCGGCGGCCTCGTGGATGCTTCCCATTTCAATGCTCGGTGCGATTGTATCCGAATACTTCGTGGCGTTTTGTTATGGTTGGCCGCGGTTCGCTTTCGGTACGGCCAGCCGTCGCTGCGGGCAACTCGCACCCATGGCGAGACTACGGCCCCCACTGCGGCTGCCAATCGGGCTCCGGATGGTCTGTCAGCCGCCTCGTGCTGTGACCGTCAGCGCGCATGATGTACAGGTCAGCCTGCCCGCCGTTGCGCAGCGAATTAAAGACAATATGCCGCCCGTCCGGAGAATACGCAGGCGAGGCATTGTTGCCACCGAAAGTGAGCTGTGTGGTCTTTCCGGTCCCGAGGTCGAGCCGGAAGATTTCTCGGGCCGCGGCCGGTCCGGCGAAGATCAGGACGTCTTCCTGCAGGGGGGACCAGGAAATGCTGCCGCCGATGTCCATGATCTCACGAGACACTTTCTGGGGCGGGGTTGAAAGGTTGCTGAGGTCGAGCAGGAAGATTTCATAGGCGAATGAGTGCTGGACAGCCATCGCAAAGGCCACTTTCAGCCCATCCGGGGACCACGCGGCTCCAACTACATCGTTGGGAGGGGAATAGATGGGGTGTGGATCCTCACCGTTGCTGCCCATCGTCCACAGTGACGGCGGGCGCCCCGCAACGCGGTTCACGAACACAACACGCTTGCCGTCCGGCGAAAAGCTGGGCGAATACGCATTGCCAATGTAGTCCGTCAGGCGCTTAAGTCGCGACTGGCGTGTGCGGGCTCCTTCGATCACATTGGGTGCAAGCCTGAAGAGGTCAAACGTATCATACTGGTTGACCGCGAAGATGATCTGATCGCCGTCGCGTGAGATCGCCGGGTAATAGCTGTGGGAGGCGCCCGCTGTCAGCTGCTCGGAGCCGCTCCCATCTGCGCGGACCATGCAGATCTGATTGATCTCCTGCCGGGTGCAGGTGAACACGATGCGGCCGCCATGCAAGTCGGTTGGCTCCGGCCGCGCCGTCGACGTTGCCGTGGGCTCTGGGACACTGACGCTTCCGGGATTGATTGCTGTGGGAAGGCGGGAAGGAGTCACAAGTCCGAAAAGCGCCAGGAGCACGGCGACGATGAGCACGCTGAAAGGAAGAAGATGGTTTCGGCGCCGCTCCCGGCCATACATACAGCCTTGCTCCGCGATTCGCTGAATCCTTTGGCATTCCATGCCGTTCCCAGGACCTGCAGGGATTGGCTCAGCTCATGCAGTCAGTTCCGCAGGGAGGGCTTGACCTGACGAGACCGGCATGCAACCTGATCGTGCACCGGCGGATTCGTTGCTTCCATCATGTCGAGGGTCTGTTTTGCACGGTAAGGCGATGGAATGCAAGAACTAGTGCTGATTCGACTGCCAAGAGGGCCACCACACTGAGCCACAAGGGAAACCCCAGTGCAGAGCCCAAGGTCCATGGCGAGCGTCCAGACTGCGCCAGCCGCCAGACCTGAGGCAGGCCGTAGTCGTACAGCAAGGAGAAGCCGCGGAATGGGGCTCCTGCCACGAAGAACCCGCCGCGGCCGGGCTTGAACTCCAGGCGCGCATACTGGATCTCTCCCACCAGGGGGATGAGCATATTTAGTGTTGACATCAGGCCCATCGTGACGAGCGGCCAAACCCACGCGGTGGGCAGCAAAGCCAAGGGTACGATGAAGAATGGCAAGGCAGAAACGAGCAGCCGGGGCCCGAAGGCGCTTCCGCCATACCAAAGGTAAGAGGCCGCGTTCATGGCGAACACTGCGACGATCGCATACACCGAGAGAAGGGATTCTGCGCGATACCTCCTATCCTTGAATGCGGCCGCGTAACCGATGGGTGCCAACAGCAGGACCGGCGACAGCCAGAACAAACCGAATCTTGGGTCGAAAGTGATGTGGTAGCTGGCGCCAATCGTCGGCAGGCGCATTCCCATCAGTCCAAGGCCCATGATTTCTTGAAATCGCTCCTCCACCTCGTACGCATAGCCAAACGCTAATGGCCTTCCATATACTGCCATGTTGTAGGCGTAAAGGACAAGCAAGGGGATGAGCAGACCTGCCAGCATTGTCCAGGCGCCGTGCACCTTGGCTCCGAAGTCCAAATTCCTGAGGGCATACAGCGCATAGACGGCAAGACCCACTATCACCGGCGCAGAAGTGTAGTCGCTCAAGAATGCCATGCTTACGCTGATGCCGACCCAAAACCATGCCGCCCGGGATACCGGCTGCGTTAATTGACAGGGGCCGAAGAGAATTGCGAACGCGACCGAAAGGAATGCCGCGGCCGGTAGATGCCCGTAGAACACTGCGCTGTACGGCCACAACATTGTCCCAAACGCCAGCGCCAGCGTCGGCAGGACGGCACGCCAGGGCCTGGCGGCGATGCGGAGAGCAATGAAGTACATGGACAAACCACTCATTGCGAACATCGCTCCCATTACACCGGTTGTGAGCACATGCTTGAGTGCGGTGCCGGTGAGGTCCATGCCGAGGGCGCTGCTGCCGAGACGAAAGACATAGTATATGGGCACCGCCAGCAGGGACGCGCCGATCGCCTTGTCCGAATAGTAGTGTCCTTCGTAGAACGCCTTGTCTCCCGTGGACCAGCCCGGCGCCGAATGGTAAGCATCGATCCGCAATGTGCCTTGTTCGACAATTGCCCTGGTGAGGTTCAGGCGCGAGTTGCCGTTCCACTCCGGATCTTGGTAGAAATAGGCACTCCCCAGGAAGAGAATCGCGCCCAGCAGCCATGCTGAACGGCGGACATCGATCGCGTGGGTGGCGGCGTTCATCCGGCTAGGCGCTTCGACCGGAGTGCCGTCCACACTTTTTCCGGCGTCATTGGAATGACGTCCAGGTCAGTTCCGACAGCGTCCAGCACCGCATTGCCCACCGCGGGCGCAACGCCGTCCATGGGTATTTCGGCCACTGCCTTGACCCCAAATGGGTGGGTGGGCTCGAAGGTCTCGACGAAGATCGTTGTTAGCTCAGGCATCTCGTTGGCGCGCATGATGTGATAGCGGTCCAGATCGCGTTCGATGGCCCGGCCCTGTCCGTCGTAACGCATCTCTTCGCAAATTGCGTAGCCCAGCGCTTGCGTCATCCCGCCCTCGATCTGCCCGGAGGCCGTCAAGGGATTGACGATTACGCCGGAGTCCACTGCCATGACAAGCTTGTCAACCAGAACCTGGCCGGTCTCGGTGTCTACAGTCACCTCGGCGAACTGTGCTGCGAATGGGGGCGGTGAGGAGCGGGATACGTACGACCCGATACCCATGATCTGTTCCTGATCTGTTCGGTGCAGAGTATCTAGGGCGATCTCCGCAAGCGCGACCGAGCGGCCGTCCGGGGCAATCGCCTGGCGATCCGACAGCACCATCAGACCCGCGTCTGGCACTTCAAGCATGCGGGCGGCGCGAATGCGAATTCGCGCCGCAGCCTGCTCCGCGGCCTTGACGGCGGCCGCGCCGGATATGTAGGTTGTGGACGACGCGTAAGCGCCCTTGTCGAACGGCGTGAAGTCCGTATCCGAAGAGTACGTGATGATGTCCTCCAGCGGCACTCCCAGGACCTCTGCCACCATTTGGGAGATAACAGTGTCCGAACCGGTGCCAAGATCCGTGGCGCCGAGCAGGAGATTGAAAGATCCGTCATCGTTCATCTTCACGGACGCACCGCCCATGTCGAGATACGGAATGGCGGTCCCCTGCATTACAAGGGCCACCCCGATGCCCTTGCGCAGCGGCGCGCTCCGGGGGGATCCATCGAGCGGCGTTTGCCGCGAGCCGACTTGACGTGAGCCGGCAGCATGCCAGAGCAAGTTGCCATACTTGCTGTCCCAATCAATAGCCGCCTTGCCCTGTTGTACACAGTCTTCGAGGCCGACGGTGTGCACGATTTCGGGCCGCGGCTCGCGACCCTCGTTCCAAGCCGTTGAGAACGGATGGTATTCCCCGGGCCTAAGACTGTTCTTCAGGCGAAACTCGATCGGATCCAGGTTGAGCGCCCGGGCGATCTTTTCCAAGTGCCGTTCGACGGGCCAATATCCTTGTGGAACGCCGTATCCCCGAAAGGCACCGGCGGGCGGCGTATTCGTGTAGACGACGTCGGCGTAGAACCGGATGTTGGGGGACTTGCGATATGCGCCCGCGCCAACGTACAGAGCCATCGATTTGTGCCCCGTGTTGCCTGTCACCGTGAGGGCATGTGAGCCATAGGCGCCCGTGTCGGAAAGGGCATACATCTCATTGGCGGTGATCGTCCCGTCGCGTTTCACTCCCGTTTTCATCCTGATTCGCATGGGATGTCGTGAACGCGACGCCGTGAACTCCTCATCGCGCGTGTACTCGAATATGACTGGTCGGCGAGTGGCAATAGTCAGGTGTGCGGCGACGTCCTCTATCAGAACTTCCTGCTTGCCGCCGAAGCCGCCCCCGATCCGGGGCTTGATGACGCGAATCCGCTTTATTGGGAGTCCGAGAACGGGAGCGAGCATCCTGCGTACATGGAACGGCACCTGGGTGGAAGTCCGGATCACGAGCCGGTCGTCCTCGTCCCAGTACGTTACGACCACATGCGGCTCGATCGCGACTTGTTGGACCTTGGGAACCTCATACTCGGCCTCTAAGATCTGATCGGCCTCCTTGAAGCCCTTGTCTACATCGCCAATGTCGATTCGGATCTTCGCCGCCAGATTCTTGGACGCGTCCGAATCGGCAAAATCCACGTACTCGGGTTCATCGTGTATTCGCGGGCTCGAGGGTTGCATCGATTCCGCGGAATCCAGAACCGCCGGAAGGATCTCGTATTCGACCTTGATAAGGCCCAAGGCCCGCTCCGCGATTTCCGCAGACTCCGCCGCCACAAGAGCCACCCGATCTCCGATGAAGCGCACTTTGTGATCGAGAGAAAACGTATCCAACGGGCCGGGTATGGGATCTGACTGTCCAGCGGTCGACCAAACCACGCGCGGAATGTCCTGCCACGTTAGGACCGCGGCGACGCCCGGCAACGCCCTGGCTTCGCTGACGTCAATGCTCAGGATGCGCGCGTGAGCATTCGGGCTGTGGAGCACTTTGGCGACCAGCATTCCCTGCTTTTCGATGTCAGCGGTGAAGGCGGATTTGCCCTGTGCCAGCTTGGCCGCGTCGAGCTTCTTCTCGGGTTTTCCAACCACCTTCCATGCCTGAGTCTGGGGAGTGAGCACCACCTTGGGTCGCGTCAGAGTGCTGGCGAGCTGCGTATTCAGGCCCTCCGGGCCGGGCGCCGGCCCAGCAGCCTCTGGCCACGCGCCTCCGAGGTCCCAATGGACTCCGTCCCCAAGAACCGGCCCGTCACCGCGCAGCGCCGCGGCGGCGCTTAGCACCGCCTGAACCGGTTTCACATAGCCGGTGCAGCGACAGAGGACACCAGATATTGCCTCTCTTACCTGGTCTTCGCTCGGATTGGGCTCCCGTTCCAACAGGCTTCGGGCGGCCAAGATCTGGGCGGGTGTACAGTATCCGCACTGTATCGCCCCACTCTCAATGAAGGCTTTTTGCAGATGGTGCAATCCCTCCGACGTCCTCCAGCCCTGCTCGGGATGCTCCCCCAGGCCCTCAATCGTCGCAATCCGATGTCCTTCGGCCTGGCAGGCCAGCATGGAGGCGGAGTTGATGGGCCTGCCATCGAATAGCACTGTGTCCGCGCCGGTAAGTCCGTGCTCATCTCCGAATTTCACGCCGTGGAAGCCAAGTCTCCGAAGGACCTCGAAAAGGGTTTCGGATGCCACGGTGTCGACGAGTTGATCAATGCCGTTGATCACCAAGCTGAGTCTCATTGTGCTCCGGTGCCGAGCAGGTCGAGGGCGTGTCCAATGCCCAAGCGAATACCGCGTGATATTGTATCAAATCCCCCGGACGACCGGTTTTCGCTGGATGCCACTACACCGCACCGAAAGCGGGCGACGGGGCCCGCGGTCGCGTTCGAGCAAGGGCCGCGCTGCCAGTTCCTGGCGGCTGCCGATACGTAACGCCGGGTAGCAGGGATCCAGGCATCCGATGCCCCAAGGGCAGCTCCAAGAATACTATAATGGCAGGAGCATGAACTCGACGCGCTTCACGGTCGCAGAAGCCAACGCCGCGCTCAAGGTCATAGGACCGCGTATGGCGGAGATTCATGCGATTCGTGCAGATATTCTGGGACGGCAGCCTGAGCTTTGGCCTGCGATGGAGCGCGCTGCGGGCAACGGCGGCAACGCCGAGCTCAGCCGGCTGGCTGAGGAGTTTGAGCGACTTGACAGCCTGGTTCATGCGATCATCCGCACTGGCGTGGAGATCAAGGACCTGAGCGCGGGGCTGATCGACTTCCGCGCTTGGCGCGCAGACCACGAGGTATACCTGTGCTGGAAGGTCGGCGAGGACGAGATCCGCTTCTGGCACGAGATGGAGGCCGGATTTGCGGGTCGGCAACCGATCGCGTTGTTTTGGTTGAAGCAGGCCCGAGGGGCGTCGTCAGGCTGGCTTCAGTCACCCGAAGAATGCGCTATCGCCCTGGATCGAGCCCATGTCACCAACACGCAAACATCGAGACGGCACACTCTACGCCGTGGCGGCCTATCTTATGTGGGGTCTCTTCCCGCTCTACTGGAAACAGCTGGAGGCTATCCCCGCGCTTCAGTTGATCGGGCACCGGATCGCCTGGTCATTCATTCTGCTGGGGGTAGTTGTGCTTGCCAGCGGCCAGGCGCGAGCCCTCTTTTCGGCCCTTGACCGACGCGCGGCCCGCACCTACTTTGTAGCAGCCCTGCTGATCACCGTCAACTGGTTCGCCTACGTGTGGGCCGTGACCCATGGGCTCATTGTGGAAGCGAGCTTGGGGTACTACATCAATCCGCTCTTTAGTGTGCTCCTGGGGGTGGTGTTCTTCCGGGAGCGACTCCGTCCGCTCCAGTGGATGCCCATCGGGATTGCGGCAGCAGGCGTGCTGTACCTCGCGGTAACGCTGCGCACTTTTCCGTGGCTTGCCGTGCTGCTGGCAACCACGTTTGGCCTGTATGGCGCCGTCAAGAAATCGGCGCCCCTGGGATCTTTGTTTGGCCTGACTACCGAGACCGCCGTGCTGTTTGTTCCTGCCGTTGCCTATTTGCTTTTCTGTGAGTCAGTCGGGAGCGGCGCGTTCCTTCATGGTACGCCGAAAGAAAGCCTCATGATGGCAGGTGGCGGCCTTGTGACCGCGGTGCCTCTGCTGATGTTTGCGGCGGCAGCATCGCGTGTGCCAATGACCACCATCGGAATCCTGCAGTACATGACGCCGACCATGCAATTCCTGCTGGGTGTGGTCGTCTATCACGAAGCATTCCCTGCAGTACGGCTTGTCGGTTTCGGCCTGGTGTGGATCGCCTTGGCGCTGTTCTGGATCGAGGGCGTCTACGCCCGCCGTCGAGGCGGCGGAGCCGCCGTCCCGGATCCTGCAAAACGATAGATCCTAGACCCGTTGAATGCCCGTCGCTTCGGCCCGTGGCTTCGCCAGGACTCCGCGGATTCTGGGCCCGCCTGCGGGCTTATAATCATACACTGGGAACGGGAGCCTTTCATGATCAGGAAATCCAGTACGATCGGCATCCTCACGGGTGGGGGCGATGTGCCCGGCCTCAATCCGGCCATCCGCGCCGTTACGTTTCGGGCGTTACACGAGGGGCATCGGGTGATCGGACTCCGCCGCGGCTGGGCCGGGCTTGTCGACATTGTCCGCGACGAACATGCGGACAATAGCCAGAACTATCTAGTCCTCACAGAGGAGATCGTCGATCGCGCCGGGCGCACAGGCGGGACATTCCTGCATACGTCTAGGACGAATCCCAGCAGGGTCAAGGCGGCCGACGTTCCTGGCCACCTGAAGGCAACGTACAAAGGCGAGTCGAACGACCTAACTCCGGAGGTGCTCAAGAATCTGGATTTCCTCGGCGTTGACCACCTGATTCCCATTGGTGGGGATGATACGTTGAGCTACGGCGTCCGACTGCATCGCGAAGGGTTTCGGGTCCTGGCCATTCCCAAGACAATGGACAACGATGTACCAGGTACCGACTACTGCATCGGATTTAGTACCTGCGTCACCCGCACGATTGCCCTGTCAAATGACCTGCGGACCATCGCCGGTTCGCACGAGCGCCTCGCGGTGTTGGAGGTCCTGGGCCGCTACGCGGGTTTCACGGCACTGCTTCCGACCATGGCGGGAGCCGCCCACCGTTGCGTCATTCCCGAGCACAAGTTCAATATTGATCATCTTACCGAGTTGATGAGCATTGATCGCAGGCGGCATCCCAGCAGCTACGCCATTGTTATCGTCTCGGAAGGCGCCATCTTCGAAGGCGGCGAAATGGTCTTCGAGGGCCACGCCACGGATGCATATGGTCACGCCAAGCTCGGCGGCATCGGCGATCAGGTTGCGGCCGCCATCAAGAATGCCTCGCCGAGATTCAATTCAGGCAAGAGTGTGGATGTTCTCAGCCAGCAACTCGGATACATGGTTCGCGGCGGTGATCCCGACGCAATGGACTCCATTGTACCCATGGTATACGGCAATCTGGCCCTGGACCTGATGCTCAAGGGTCGGCATGGTCGACTGGTAGCGCTCCGAAATGGCCGCTACACGGATGTCCCCCTGGAGGTTGTGACGGCGACCAAGAAGGTGGTCAACGTGAATGAGTTCTATGACACGGATCGCTACCGGCCGAAGTACGAGAATTTCGAAAATAAGCCGGCGTTCGTCGTGACGAGTGAGGGCTAGAACCGTCGCAAGGCCCAGCGACCCAGACTACGCCTCCGAGCCGGGACGCTGACGCCGCGGCAAGGCGGCGCCCTCAATTTGCGGGGCCCCCGTTTCAATCCACCAAGGCAGTCAGCCTGGCGCTCGGCGCTGGCTCACGCCTCCAGCAGGTCCATGACCCTTCGTGCGGCAATTGGTACGGCAGCCGCGATTCGTGGGCTCAAATGCTCGGAGAAGTCATGGCTGCGCCGGGTTTCGATTGCCACAATGTCAACCCGGCGTGGAATGGCGCCGCCCATGGCTTTCGCCGTCTCGAGCGCAATTCCGAGGGGCGCATCGTGGGCCGAAGAAGAGTGACCCAGTGTGGGATTGCTGAGATCCTCCAGGGAAAAGGCGCTGACAGTGCCTTCAAGACTCGCACCGGTCTCGATCGAATCAACCAGAATCACTCGGCTGTACCCCAACATCCTCTCCATCAAACTCAGGCCACCAACGGCCAGACATTCAACTTCGATGCGAGCCTCGCGTCCGACCAGGACGCGAACATCCTCGGCGACTCTCCAGCCCACGCCGTCATCCCCCAGGATCGGATTCCCCAGGCCGATGACGAGGACATCGGCAGGCGGGGAATCTGACGCTGCTGTTTTGTCTGTCGGCAACACCCGGTCCATGTTCGCGTCCCGCATCTGCAAGCCGATCAACAGTACTGCTTTAGTACCTCGAGAGCGTTGCCATCAACATCTCGAATGGTGACCTCCAGCGGCATCTTCCCCGGGAGCGAGTGCGTCGCGCAGCCGAAGCATGGATCATACGCCCGGAATGCCATCTCCACCCTGTTCAAGATGCCTTCGGTGACTACCACGCCGTGCTTGATCAGGCTGCTCGCGGCTTTGTTGATCGACATGCTGATCGGTGCATAGTTGTTGGTCGTCCCCACGATGAGATTCACCTTGGTAAGGACGCCGCGCGCATCAGTCGTGTAGTGGTGCGTCAGGGTGCCCCGCGGCGCCTCGACAATGCCCACTCCTTCTGTGGGTGTCGCAGTTGGGATTGCGTGGAAATCGGGCGAGGTTATCTCCGGGTCGGTGGCCAATTCCACCCAACGTTCGGCTGCATACAGAAGTTCTATGAGGCGTGCCCAGTGGGTAGCCAGCCGCTGATGCACGGGCCTACCGCCCAGAGTGGCATAGAACCTGTCATACTCCTCTTGAGCCAGGGGCGTGGCCATCCCGTCGGCCGCGTTGAGACGTGATAGAGGCGTTGCACAGTAGACGCCCGACTCCAGTCCATCCACAAAGCCTTTCCAGCCAACTTTCTTCAAGTAAGGGAACTTGAGATACGTCCAGGGTTCGACGTGTTCCGCAATATGCTCGGCGTAGTCTGCTGGCGCGTACTTGACGAATTCCTTGCCGTCCGGATCCACAACGCGGACTTGCCCGTCGTAGAAATTGATTCGATTCTGACTGTCGACCAGCCCCATGTAGTATGTTCGGTGCGTGTAGATATCTCCCAGGATCAAGTCCACGTAGGCCTTATTGCCCAGGACGATCTCGTTGAACAAGTTCAGGCTGAACTGGCCGAACTCGACGGCCCAGCGGCCCAAGTCCTCAATTTCCTTGCGCTGCTCCTCAGTGATACCTTTTGTGAGCCCACCCGGGATCGACGTACAGGGATGCACTTTGCGCCCACCGATGATTTCGACGACCGTGTGCCCTGCCTTTCGGGCCTGGATGACCTTCCCGCCGATCTCAAGGCCCACCTTGTGGATCACGCCCAGGATGTTGCGCTCGGCCACAGGGGCATCCGGGCCCATGACGAAGTCTGGTCCGCCGAGTGCATAGAAGTGGGTCGCGTGGTCCGTTACATAGAATGCACTATAGAGAAGCTCGCGCAATTTCTTGGCGGTCGGTGGCGGATCCACGTGGTACACGGCGTCAGCGGCCTTGGCAGCGGCCATATGGTGCGCCTCGGGACAAACGCCGCAGATGCGGTTTGTGAGGAGCGGCATCTCTTCCACGGGACGACCCACGCAGAAGCGCTCGAAGCCGCGGAGCTCCGGGATCTGGAAATACGTATTGGCGACGTCGCCGCGCTCGTCCAGGAAGATCTCGATCTTCCCGTGGCCCTCAAGACGGGTGATGGGGTCTATAGTGATGCGCTGGGTCATCTCAGACCTTCTCTTTCTTCCAGGCTGGCACGCCGGCTCGCAAAAGCGAGCCGGCCAGGTTGAATCGGTAAAACTGACCTGCGGGATCGACCAGGCCGTCCAGAATACGATCTATCTCGGTGGGGTCGTTGCTCTCGATCACCGAAGCAAAGGAGGAGATCAGTCTGGCGCCGTAGTCCGCGACTCCATCAGCCGGCCCGTAGCAGCCGATGCACTGCGCGCCCGCTGTGGGGCAGCGCGCAGTGCATCCGCTGCGCGTCGCCGGGCCATTGCAGGGAATGCCTTGTTCCAGGAGACACACCGTCGGCTCCGGGGCGATCGCCCAGATGCGTTCAAAGGACTTGATCGACTTAACGTTGCGGGTGCGCTTGCACTCGTCGCACACTGTTGAGTCACCAGCACCAATGACCGAACCCTTGGGCGGCAGCTGCGCCTTGCCTTGGAGGACCTGTATGACCAGGTCGATCACCGCCGCAATCTGGTGGCTCTCGGGGGGACAGCCAGGCATGCAGTAGTCGACGTCCACCACCTGCTCCAGGGTCTTCAACATCGGAAGGATAGTCGGTATGTGAATCTCACCCTCAGGCACCTCGTAGGATGTTCTGGGGTAGATCTCGTGCGGGTTGTCCGTCGACACCGTACTGAAGGCGGTGTGGACGATCTCGCGCGAATCGCTGAGATTGGCAAGCCCGGGGATGCATCCTTCGGTTGCGCACGAGCCGAAGGCCACAAGGATCTTGGACTTGCGCCTGAGCAGCCTAGCCATGTGCTCGTTCTCGTCGTTGCGCATGCCGCCGTTGAATAGCGTGAGCAGGATGGATCCATCCTCCATCGCCTCGACATCCTTGTACTTCGCGTCCATGGCAACGGGCCAGAAGACCACCTCGAAGTTGGCATCGACGTCCAAGATCTTCTCGTGGATATTCAGAACGGCAATCTCGCAACCGCCGCACGAAGCCGCCCAGTACATCGCGAACTTGGGTTTTGGATTGGTGCTCATGCCGGAACCTCCTGGAGCGCAGGCGTGCCCCGTTGTGCCGCCGAAGCGACCCGTCCGGTCCCGTCACTCGCCCCCCAGTGCAGGGGGCCAAGCGCCCGCATCTCCTCAACGAACGAAGTCACCTCGCTGGCAAATCTTGCCCCTTCAGCCGCGGAAGCCCATACCAGCCGGATGCGTTGGGGCTCCAATCCAAGCCCTTGGAGCGTTCGCCTCAGCAAGTGGTACCGACGAAGAGCCTTGTAGTTCTGCTCGAGATAGTGGCACTCGCCCGGATGGCAGCCGGTGATCATCACTCCATCGGCGCCGCTCGCCAGGGCCTTGATCACGAATGTCGGATCCAGACGTCCGGAGCACATCAGCCGAATCAAGCGCACGTTGGGTGAGTACTTCATCCGGGCCGTTCCTGCCAGATCAGCCGCTCGGTACGAACACCAATTGCATGTGAAGCCGATGATGGTTGGTTCGAATTGTTCGCTCATGTTATCTCTCCTAGGCCGCTACCGGCTCTGGCCCGACGTTCAAGAGCATAAGCCCCTCGATCTGTGCCATGATCTGAGCGTTGCTGAATCCTGTGCCGCTGATCACCCCTGCCGGGCACGCGGCCACGCACGTACCGCAACCCTGGCATAGAGCCGCATTGATCTCGCTGACCATTTTGTCTTCATGGAAGAGGATCGCATTGAAGGGGCACAACCCATTGCAGATCCTGCAGCCCGAACAGGCATCCTCGTTGATGCTCGCCTTGATCGGTTCCAGCGTCATCTCGCCCTGCTGGATCTTGCCCAGTACACGGGCAGCGGCCGCCGCACCTTGAGCAACGCTTGCGGGGATGTCCTTGGGACCCTGGACACAGCCCGCAATCATGATGCCCTCCGTCATGGTCGCCACTGGATCCAGCTTCGGATGCTTCTCTGTGTACCACCCGCTGGCGCCGCAAGCGATCCCGAACATCTTGCCGACCTCCTTGGCATCGTGTCGGGGTTCCAGCCCGGCGGAGAGGATTACCATGTCGGTGGGAATGCGGCGTTGCTTTCCTATCAGGGTATCCTCGACTTGAACGATGAGCTTGCCTTCTTCGTCGGCACTGCGCGCCACATCGGTGATTTCCGCCACCTTGCCCCGTATGAAGTGGCCCCCTTCCTCAAGGACGCGTTTGTAGAACTCCTCATAGTCCTTGAAGGGAGTGCGGATGTCGATGTAGCAGTTGTGCACGTCGGCGCCGGTGCGCTCCATGATCAGATGGGCGAACTTCAGGCTCTGCATGCAGCAGATGCCCGAGCAGTACTTGTTGTAATTCTCATCGCGGCTTCCCACGCAATGAACGATGACGACGGATCTTGGCGTGGTTTTCATGTCGCGCAGGACCACGCGGCCTTCCGTGGGTCCGGCGGCGTTGCACATGCGCTCGATTTCCAGGCTTGTGAATACATTGGATAGTCGGCCGTACCCATACTGCGCGATACGGGTGGCGTCGAACAGATCGTAGCCCGTGGCGAGGATGATATTCCCCGCTTTCACCTCCACGAGCTCATCCGTCTGATCGAAGACGATCGAATTGGGCTCGGTCGGGCAGAAGAGCTGGCAAGCCTTGCACTTCCCATTCTTGAAATACGTACAATTCTCGACGTCTATGACTGGGTACCGGGGCACGGCTTGAGCAAAGGGCGTGTAGATCGCCTTCCGATTGCCGAGGCCTGCTTCGAAGACCGTGTCCACCACCTTTTTCGGGCACTTCTCCCAGCAGATCCCGCAGCCGGTGCAAGAGTCGGTGTTGACGTAGCGTGCCTTCTTCCGAACGGTCGCCGTGAAGCTACCCACGTATCCATCCACCTTCTCGACCTCGCTCCAAGTCATGAGCGTGATGTTGGGGTGTGTGCCCACCTGCACCATCTTTGGCGTGAGGATGCAGGCAGAACAGTCGAGTGTGGGAAAGGTCTTGTCGAACTGGGCCATGTGGCCGCCGATGGAGGGCTCACGCTCGACCAGGCACACATGGAAGCCAGCGTCGGCAATTTCGAGGGCGGCCTGAATTCCTGCAATTCCTCCGCCCACAACGAGCGTATCGGCGTGGATAGGCACGCGGATCGGTTCCAGTGGCTCGTTGTAGATGACCCGTTCGACGCCGCCCGCGACAACTGCCTTGGACTTCTCCGTCGCCGCCGACTTGTCCGTGTGGACCCACGAGACTTGCTCGCGGATCGAGACCAGTTCGCACAGGTAGGGATTCAATCCGGCGCGTTCGCAAGCCGTCCGAAATGTTTTCTCGTGCAGGTGCGGCGAGCAGGCCGCCACCACTACACGCGTGAGCCCAAGTTCCTTGATGTCCTTCTCGATCAATTCCTGACCGAGGCTCGAGCACATGAACTTGTACTCGCGGCCCACGATCACGCCGCGATGCTTCAGGCGGGCTGCCGCCCACTCGGCCACGCCTTTCACATCGACTGTGCCGGCGATGTTGGTTCCGCAGTGACAGACATAAACGCCGATCTTTTCGGTCATGGGTATCTCTCCTGTTTCCGGATTCGAGATGAAAGCATGGCGACCTCACTTCGAGGCTTCGGCGAAGGCGAGTAGCGGTGCCCCAGACACCATTTCCTTCCCGATCCCCAGTCGGTCCGGTCTCAATCCGAATGCCACGCCCATCAGCTGCGTGAAGTACATGACCGGCACCGAAAACTCAGTGCCGAATTCGCGGTTCACCTGGGTCTGGTAGACCTCCAAGTTCACGTTACACATCGGGCAAACAGTGGCTATCACATCGGCCTGATGCGTTGCCGCATCCTCCAGCAGGATTCGCACCATGTCCAGGGCCGCTTTCCGATTGGTTACGATGAGAGAACCTCCGCAGCAACGGGTCTTCGATGTGTACGGCACCGGCTCTGCGCCAATGGCAGAGAGCAGATCCTCAAAGAACCTGGGATTCTCCGTGTCCTCGTGGTCTTTCCTGGGGCGCAGGAGCTGACAGCCGTAGTACGGCGCCACCTTCAGCCCTTTCAGGGGCCGGCTCGCGTGCCTTCCGATGGCCTCCAGGCCCACATCCTCGAGAAACACCTCGATCAAGTGTCGCACCTGCAGATTTCCGTCCACGTGCAGGTGATCCGCCTCGAGTGCATAGTTGACGTGCTCAGCCAGGTCGTGGTCCTGGCGCAGATATTTGTTGGTGAAATACGCATTCTTGTAGCACGCGCTGCATGGCGCGACGAAGTCGCTCATTCCGCCCTTTTCGGCCAATGCCAGGTTGCGCGCGACCAGTGTATGAGCCAGCAGCTCATCAACGGGGAAATACGCGGTCGCACCGCAGCAATTCCAGTCCTTGATCTCATTCAGCTCCAGGCCGAGTGCGCCGGCCACCTCAGCCGTGGATAGGTTGTAGCCCTGAGCAAGGCTTTCCAGTGAGCAGCCGGGATAGTATGCATAGCGTCTCATGAGGGATCTCCAATCGGGATGATGCGCCTCACTATGTTCTGGAAAGCCTTGAGACCCTTGATCTTCTTGGGAAGTAGCGGCATTCTCCCCTTGAGCACGAGCCCGGTGGCAGTCTGGGCCTCCTGCACCAATCCACGTGGCCCGTACTTGAATAGATAGGTCGGTGCCAGGGCCGGCTCGAAGGATCTCCCGGAACCGACGATCATCTTCACAAAGCTCTGTGAGAATGCGGGCCCGATCAAGCCCTCTTGATGGCGATCCTTCCACATCGAGTAGCGTTTGAGGGCGTACATCATGTCAGCAATGTCGATCCCAGCCGGGCAGCGGACGCTGCAGTGGTAGCAGGATGCGCATGACCAGAAGGTGTTGCTCTCCAGGACCTCCTCTTTGAGCCCGGCGCCGATCATGCCGATGATCAGGCGCGGAGTGTGATCCATGAACTCGACCGCGGGGCACGTGCCGGAGCACGTCCCGCATTGCAGGCAGTCCGAGATCGGCTTCCCGTGCGTGGCATACATCAGGTTGGTGATTTCGTCCTTGAATGTAGGCGCGCTTGACATACCCAATCCTCCTAGCGTTCGGGGGTCTTGGCTTTTTTCTCTTTCGCCAGTCGCAGCAACGTGCTGACCTTCTCCAGCAGCAGTTTGGGCTCGACCGGTTTCTCCACCAATTCGTCGGTTTCGACGAAGTGCGGATGCACAGATTGGCCGGGGAACAGGAAGGCAATCTGCTCTCTGAGGCCGGTGATGATCAGGACCGGCATCTCCCTAAGCTTCGGATCCTTCCTGATCTTGCGCGCCAAGGCCACGCCCTCGGCGCCTCTACCCATCATAATGTCCAGCAACAAGAGGTCATAGCGTTTGGCCTGCAGTTTCTCAAAACCGGTCTTTGGGTTGTAGGCCACGTCCACCGTGTAGTTTGCCTTCTCCAGCACGGACTTAATTCCCTCCACAAAGTCGGGATCGTCATCGATCATCATGATTGTCGCTTG
>JAZDHO010000264.1:0-6856 GCA_043805815.1 Chloroflexota bacterium | reverse complement strand
CCAGGTAAACATCCTGGTCCTGCGCCAGCGATGCGATCTTGTCCATCAGCGGCGAAAGCGCCGGGGAAGACGCGGAATGCATGTAACTGATCTCAGGCCTTTCCTTGTGCCGGTTACCCTGGGCAGCGCGTCGGGCCGCATCCGGCGTACCCCCTTGGCCGACGATCTTCCCCTGCACGCGCGCCACCCATCTGCCCGCATACGCGGATTCGTCCTGCGGCTGAGCTTGCTTCTCCGGCATCGGATGTTGCCCTCCCGGCCGCCCCCGCTGGCAACACATACCGAGCCGGCGGTGACTACTGGGGCCGATACTTCTCCAGGTCTACCACACCGATGAATGGTAGATTGCGGTAGTATTCATCCAGGTCAAGTCCGTAGCCGAACACAAACCGGTTTGGTATTGTGAATCCCCGGTAGTGGATCGGCACGACCGCCTCCCGACGTTCTGCCTTGTCCAATAGCGTGCATACCTTCAGGCTAGCCGGTTGGCGCGTCCCCAGCATACCCAGCACCGACGCAATCGTGTGCCCGCTGTCCACGATGTCCTCCACCAGCAGGACATCCTTGCCCATGATATTGGTCTGAAGGTCAAACACGACGCGGACGTTGCCGTCGGAGTCGCGCCTTCCCGCACCATATGAACTCACGGCCATAAAGTCCATCATGTGCGGAACGGTCAGGTGCCGGCTCAGATCCACGAGGAAAGGCACTCCCCCGCGCAGGATGCAGATCAGGAGCAGGTTGGGATGACCCTGGTAATCTGCGCTGATCTCGGAGCCCAGTTCCGCCACGCGCTTCTGAAGCGTGGCCTCGTCGATCAGGATCTCCGCGAGTACGTCCCTGTAGTCCTGCACGGCTCAGGCTTGTACCTTTCTCTCAGCGCGGCACGTCATGATGCGCGCGGCAGCGCGCCTCGTACAGTTCCGCCGCGCCCACGATGACAATCGGTTCGTCGTAGCGCGCCGGCTGTCCGTTCACCAATCGCTGTGTCCGCGACGCCTCGTCGCCGCATGTCATGCATATGGCATGCAGTTTGTCCACGCGCTCGGCTCTGGACATCAGGACCGGCATGGCTCCAAAGGGCTCTCCACGGAAGTCCATGTCCAGGCCCGCCACGAGGACGCGGGCCCCTTTGTCCGCCAGTTGTTGCACAACGTCCACGAGCGCAGCATCCAGGAACTGCGCTTCATCGATACCAACGACGGTGGTGTCCGCATCCACCTTGTTGAGGATCTCAACGGCTCCATCCACGGGCAGCGCGTCGAAATCCGCCCCGGTATGCGAGGTCACTTTCGCCGCGGCATAGCGCATGTCGATGGCCGGTTTGAACACCTGTACCTTCTGCTTCGCGATGCGTGCGCGCACCAGCCTGCGGATCAGCTCGTCTGTCTTTCCGCTGAACATCGAACCGCAGATCACCTCGACCGAGCCCTGCGTGTGTCGCATGCGATTGGGCCTCCGTCCCTCAGCCTCCCTGGCCAGACAGCCGATGCGGTAGGCATCAACTCGTGCACACCCTCCGGTGCTCGGGCGCTCAGGGCGGCAACAAACGGGCAGATGCTGCTGCATCTGCCCGTCAAGTTTACCTGAGTTTGTTGGCCGTGCAAGTCCTACGCTGGGGAACCTGCTTCCGTGGTTTCCGGCAGATCGTAGCCAAAGCCCCTGAGCTTCTTCTTCGCGTCGATGAGCGATTTCTGCCCGAAGCCGCTTATGGCAAGGATCGAAGCATCGCCTTCCGACAGTCTTTCCAGGAAGTGACTGACCTGTGTGATGCCGACCTTCGTCAGCGCATCCGTGGCCCGCGCCGAGAGGCCCAGATCGGCGATTGGACGCTCCGGGGACTTCTTCGCGGTCTCCTTCGCCTTCTGGCCCTCCACGTAGGTCTGCCGGGCAGAAAGCTTCTTGTAAAAGCGATCAACCTGCCCCTCGATGTCGAGGATCCTCTGCGCCTCGCCGGTGAAGAATGGATGGCAGTTCGAGCAAATGTCGACGCGCATTTCCTTCTTCGTCGATCCAGTGGTCCAGGTTCTGCCGCACGAGGCGCACGTCACCTTTGCGTCGGGATAGTAGGTCGGGTGGATTTCGGCCTTCATCGCTGCTATTCCTTTGCCGCCGGGACGACGTTCACGCGCTTGCGCCCGTGCACCAGGTCGTACTTCACAATGCCGTCGATCGTGGCGAACAGCGTGTCGTCCTTCCCCGCTCCCACGTTCAGGCCCGGCCGGATGTGAGTACCGCGCTGGCGAACCAGTATGTGGCCGGCCAGCACAGATTCCCCCGCATATTTCTTGACGCCCAGACGCTGGGCGTTCGAGTCGCGATTATTGCGGCTGGAACCGCCGCCCTTCTTGTGAGCCATATCTGCCTCTCGCCCTACTTGGCCGTCTTCTTGGTAGCCCGCTTGCTGCTGGCGCTCTTCTTTGTCGCGGTCTTCTTCTGCGCTGCCTTCTTCCGAGCTTCCTGGCCCGGCTCCTTCACCGCCGTGACGATCTCGGGCGCCGCCTCAGCCTTCTCAACCTTCCGGGTTTCACCCTTGCCGCCGATGAAATTCACCAAGAGCCGCGTGTAGTGCTGGCGATGACCGCCCCGTACGCGGATCCTCTTCTTGGGACTGTATCGGAAGCGCGTGACCTTTGGTCCGCTGAAGTGGTCAACGACCGTGGCCTTCACTTCGATGCCGCCCAACGTGGGTGTGCCGATCTGGAATTGATCGCCATCAGCCATCAGCAAAATGCGTTCCAGGCTGATTTGCTTCCCTTCACCATCCGGCAGCCGGTCTACCTCGAGCATCTGGCCTTCGACGGCCCTATACTGCTTGCCGCCGCTTTCCACAATTGCATATCGCATCATTCGCTCCAGACATTCACTTCGCCGCGCGGCCCGCGGGATACGTGCAACCAACGCCAACCGCCGGGGAAGCTGGAATTACAAGCGACCGCCCTGGCGACCATCCTGCCAGGGCAGAAGCGAACGCCATTATACATGCGCCCAATGACCATGTCAACAGTTGCATTGTTCGAACATATGTGCTATACTGCAGTGGACACCAACTTTCAGCCCCCGATCTCGCTCCACGCGGCGTCCGCGGCACACCGCCCTCCGCCGCACCGGGGCTCGGGCCCCTTGCTGCACGATGACCTCCCGTCTCGGGCGGCGATGGGAGGTGGAGTGTTGTCTCCTTGAGACGCCGATTTGTTCCTCTTTTGTTTCGCGGATCAATTGTGCGTTGTCTCCGTGCGTCTTCCTTGCGGCTCGCGGATACTCGCGCTGTCTTGCCCGCTGCGTGCCTGCTTATCAGGATCTCCGCCTCGCTGCCCGAAGTTGCCCATGAGACTACCGAACCATCCAACTACGTGACAAGACCAGCACATCCACTATAATTCGGCAGGCATTTCCCCTGCAGGCAATGATCACGCATGAATGAGACCACGCACATCGGACCCGTCTCAGGATACCTTCGCACGCCAGCCGGAGCCGGCCCTTGGCCGGCCGTTCTAGTGATCCAGGAGTGGTGGGGACTTGATCGGCAGACCACATCGATCGCCGATCGCTTCGCAGACCTGGGGTATCTGGCATTTGCCCCGGATCTTTATCACGGGGAACTCGCCGCACTTGAAGACTCAGACGCCGCTATTCTGCTGGACAAGTACGGACCCGGGGCACCCGCTGAGCTTGAAGAAGTCTTCGACGGCGTGAAGGCCCATCCCGACTGTGACGGGCGCATCGAGAGCGTCGGCCGCTGCGTGCTGTCTGCACCTTCTACGGCGGCCGAATGCAGGAACTGTTCAAAGAGCTCCATCGGCTCAAGTCTCCGGTCCTTGGACTCTTCGGCGATCGTGATCAATCCATTCCCCAGGGCACACTTAGGGCGTTCGACCAGCTCCTGGATCAACTCGGCAATGTGCATGAGGTCGTAGTCTATCCGGATTCCGGGCATGCCTTCTTCCGAGATACCGATCCCACGGTTTATAGGCCCGACGCGGCGCGTGACGCCTGGGACAGGACGTCCCGATTCTTTGCCAGGTGCCTGCCGCCTCAACCGCCCGGGAGCGCCCATTAGCGCCTCGCCACGCTCCAGGTCCGGAGCTCAACGGCAATGGCCGGTACTCAACCAACCGTGAACCTCACCGACGCACAAAAGGCGCTGGTCGAGGCACCGCTCGATTCAAAGACGTTCCTCCACGGCCCTGCCGGCAGCGGGAAGTCGACGGTTGGTCAATTTCGTCTTCGACACCTCTTTGCCGCTGGCGTCTCCGGCGGCTCGATCTTGCTCCTGACGCCCCAGCGCACGCTGCAGGATCGGTACCTCATGGTTGCCCGCTCACCCCAGTTCGCCGGCGGCACGGAGCTCGAGGCCGTGACCATTGGTGGCCTCGCCCGCCGACTGTGTGATTTGTTCTGGCCCCTCATCGCTGAAAAGGCTGGCTTTGCGCATCCTGAACGCTCCCCCTTCTTCTTGACACTCGAATCGTCGCAGTACTACATGTCACACATCGTGCGCCCGTTGTTGGATCAGGGGTATTTCCAGTCCGTTACCATGGACCGCAATCGGCTCTATTCCCAGATCCTGGATAGCCTGAACAAGTCCGCGGCTGTGGGCTTCCCCTATACCCAGATCGGCCCGCGTCTCGATTCAGCCTGGGTTGGCGATCAGGCTCAGCGGCGGATCTACACCGAGGCGCAGGATTGTGCGACGCGCTTCCGGGAGTTCTGCCTGAGGCAGAACCTCCTCGATTTCTCATTACAGCTTGAGATATTCTGGTCTCACCTCTTGCCTGATCCCCTCGTAGGCGAGCATCTGCGCAAGGCGTATCGACACCTCATCTACGACAATGTGGAAGAGGACGTCCCGCGCGCCCACGATACCATTCGGCTCTGGCTGCCCGATCTTGACTCAGCCCTGCTCATCTACGACGAAGAGGCCGGGTATCGCCGCTTCCTGGGTGCGGACGTGGACACCGCCTGGGGCTTGCGGGAAGTCTGCACGTCCACGGCATCGGCGCACACCTCATTCGTCATGTCCCCCGCCGTGGGTCAACTCGCGAATTCTCTCGCAGCTGCAATTCGCGAGCCGGCGGCGATCGCCCCTGGGCCGCGGCGTGCCACCGTCGTCGATCGCGATGCGCAGGTCATGCGCCCGATTTCCACCAGGTTCTACCCGGAGCTGCTCGATCAAGTCGTTGGGCGGATCAACACACTCATCACCGAGGAGCGGATATCACCCTCCGAGATCGTGATCGTGGGCCCCTATCTCTCCGACGCCCTCCGCTTCGCGATTACCAGTCGCCTGGCAAGACGCGGCATCCCTGCGCGTACTCACCGGCCATCACGCTCCTTGAAGGACGAGGCCCCCGCCCGGGCGCTACTGACTCTCTCGGCTCTTGCACACCCGCATTGGAACCTTCCCCCCGCCAAGTCCGATGTCGGCCGCGCCTTCATGGCGGCCCTGGGTATGGATCTGGTCCGCGCGCACCTGTTGGAGGAGATCGTCTACCGCAAGGGGTCGGCGCTGTCCCCGTTTGAGGATATCAACCCCGATATGCAGGAGCGGATCACGTATGTGTACGGTGCACGCTATACCCGACTCCGGGAATGGCTGCTGTCTTATCGCGAAGGCTCCCCGCAACCCCTTGATTACTTCCTGAGGCGGCTCTTTGGAGAGGTGCTCTCGCAGCCGGGCTTTGGCTTCCATGGCCGGCTGGATGATGCCCGCGTTGCCGGCCACCTCGTCGAGTCCATCACGAAATTCCGACTCGCTATGGAACCATCCATGGTGGATGCGAATCATCCCGACTTTGATATTGGCAAGGAGTACATCGGTCTGCTCGCCGAGGGTGTGCTCGCCGCTCAGTACCTTGAATCCTGGAGGCCGGGTGCGCAGGATGCGGTCCTGATTGCGCCGGCACACGCATTCCTCATGATGAATCATCCGGTCGCCTTCCAGTTCTGGCTTGATCCGGGCTCGAGCGGATGGTTCGAGCGTCTCGATCAGCCCCTCACACACACGGGCGTTCTCAGCCGCAGCTGGCCCCTCGGACAACCGTGGACCCTCGCCGAGGAAGAACGTGCCAATATCGATGGAATGGCCCGGCTGGTCACCGGCCTGGTCCGCCGCTGCAGACAGACCATCTATCTCTGCATCAGCCAGCTTGGCGAATCAGGCTTCGAGCAGCGCGGCAGGCTGCTGCTTGCCGTCAATCAGGTGTTACATGAAACAGACGCGCTCCCATCATCGTAGTTCCTCCGCCGCCCACCAGAACAACCGGCCGTCGACTTCGAGCCGATTGCGCCCCTATGTTCCGTTGGTACTCGCCGGCATCTTGGTTCTCATCTCGCTCTATGTTCGCTACGTCACCCGGTCCATGACCAACAGCGACATGGAAACCTTCGTCTTGGTTTGGTACGCAAAACTCCAGCGCCATGGGCCCCTCGTCGGCCTGGGCAAGGATTTCTACAACTACACGCCTCCCTACCTCTATTTGCTGGCACTTGCGACCCTGACCTCTTCCTTCATTGCTCCCCTGACGTCGGTCAAGATCATCGCCATGATCTTCGACATATTCTCTGCGATCATGGCCTACAAGATCGTGCGACTTCATCGCCCCCTAGGGTACCTGCCTGTGCTTGCGGCCGCGGTACTTTTTGCGGGTCCCACGATGTTGGTGAACAGCGCGGTCTGGGGTCAAGCCGATAGTGTGTTCACCTCCTTTCTCCTGGCATGTCTCTACTTAATGCTGATCAACCGTCCGTTTCTTGCCGTGGTTTCCTTCTCAGTCGCCTTGGCCTTCAAACTCCAGGCCATCTTTTTCGCGCCGTTGCTCCTGCTTATGATGCTTTGGGGCAGGATCCGCTGGTA
>JAZDHO010000263.1:0-5901 GCA_043805815.1 Chloroflexota bacterium | reverse complement strand
CGGCTCCGCGGTTGACCAAGGCTACTACCCGTACGGCCCGGGCATGATGAGCCGGGGCGGCGGCTGGGCTGGCCCTGGAGGGTTGGGCATCCAGCGCGGCAACTATGGCATGGGGCCTGGAATGATGGGCAACCAGCGCGGCAACTATGGCATGGGCCCTGGAATGATGGGCGCTTGGCGTGGCGGCGACGGCGTCGGACCAGGCATGATGGGGCGCTATGGTTGGGGCGGTGCACAATCGGTGAATGCCGCCCCCCTGACCGTTGATGATGCCCGCCAGGCCGCCAATGCATACGTCAGCACGCTGGGCATCGATGGGCTCGAGCCCGGCGAGGTCATGATCTTTGATAATCACGCCTACGTCGTGATCGAAGAAACGGCGACCGGACTCGGCGCATTCGAACTGTTGGTCGACCCCGTTTCCAAAGCCGCCTATCCCGAGCATGGTCCCAACATGATGTGGAACCTCAAGTACGGTGCCATCAATCATCGCGGCATGATGGGTGGACGAGGCGGGATGA
Source organism: Chloroflexota bacterium (assembly GCA_043805815.1). Taxonomy (GTDB): domain Bacteria; phylum Chloroflexota; class Anaerolineae; order Anaerolineales; family Villigracilaceae; genus Fen-1038. Next base: position 5,380 of record JAZDHO010000263.1, on the reverse strand, counting down.
TGGGATTTTGGAGTCCCGAAAGCGCCACACCCGCAGATATCACTGCGGACATGCCCGTGACGCAGGATGAGGCGCAGAAGGCTGCGCAGGCCTATCTTGATCAGTATCAGGCAGGCGCTGCGGCGTCGGGCGCACCCGTTCAGTTCTACGGGTACTACACCTTCGACTTCGAGCTGGATGGGCAGGTGGCTGGCATGTTGAGCGTCAACGGCAACAACGAACAGGTGTTCCTGCATACGTGGCACGGCAAGTTTATCGAAGAAGCTGAGTAACGCAGTCGCGTTTGGCACAGAGAGTGCGCTGATCCCTCGGGAAGGGCGCACTCTTTCCGTCTCTGTTTCCCGTTACAATTCGCGCAGCACCGCTCGCAGTGATTAGGTCCAAGAATGCCAAAGATCTTGGTTGTGGACGACGAACCATCCATCGTGAAGCTGGTCACGGCCTACCTCAAACCCGAAGGGTACGAGGTTCTGACGGCTGCCGACGGTCCCTCTGGACTCAAGGCCGCGCGTACTTTCAAGCCGGATGTCGTGATCCTCGACATCATGCTGCCGGGCATGGACGGCCTTGAATTGCTGCAACAGCTGCGCCGCGAATCGCAAGCCTACGTCATTTTGCTGACTGCCAGAACCGAGGAGACCGACAAGATCGTCGGTTTGTCGGTTGGCGCGGACGACTATGTGACCAAGCCGTTCAGTCCACGCGAATTGATTGCACGCGTGAAAGCCGTCATCAGGCGCCTCCAACTCAGCCCGTCTTCGGTGGCCGAAGCGGGCATTCTGGCTTTTCGCCATCTGCGCCTCGATGTCGGGGCGCGCCGGACTAGTGTGGACGACCAGGCGGTGGAACTCACCGCTATCGAATTCGATTTGCTAAGGGTGCTGGCCGAGAATCGCGGGCGCGTCCTTACGCGCGAGCAGCTCCTGGAAAAAGTGTGGGGAGGCGAATACTTCGGCGAGATGCGCGTCGTGGATGTGCACCTGGGTCACGTCCGCCAGAAACTGGGTCGCCCGGACTTGATCGCCACGGTCCGGGGTGTTGGCTATCGCTTCGAAGATGAAGTGTCCTAGCCGTCGTGAGGCCGCATGCTTGACTACTTCCGCAGCCATCTCGGTGCCAAGCTCTTCCTTTCGTACCTTGCCATCATCTTTGTGGGACTTGCTGTCCTGACCACCGCAAGCCAGTTTGTCCTGCCTTCCTCCTTCGACCGTCACATGCTCAGGATGATGGGACCAGTGGACCTCGCGCCCGCCGGCCAGGGCTGGCGCATGATGGGTTGGCCCAACCCCGGCAATGCCGACTTTCGCGCTCAGCTTTTCGTCGACTACCGTGCCGGATTCAATGACGCCCTGATGATCGCGGGCGCCGTCGCGCTGGTGGCCGCACTCGTCCTAAGCCTGTATCTCAGCCGCAGCGTGACGGAGCCGATCCAGGCTATGTCGACAGCTGCAGAACGCATCGCTGCCGGTAAGTATCAGGAACGTGTGGACGTTGGCGGGCAGGATGAGTTGGCTCAGCTGGCCTCGCGCTTCAACGATATGGCGCGCAAGCTCGACGAAGTCGAGTCAATGCGCCGCCGCCTCATCGCCGACGTCAGCCACGAGTTGCGCACGCCTTTGACCTCAATTCAGGGCTCGATGGAGGGTCTGATCGACGGAGTACTGCCGCCCTCGGCGGAGACCTATGAACAGATACACACCGAGGCACAGCGGTTGAATCGACTGGTCGACGACCTGCAGGAGCTCAGCCGCGTCGAAGCGCATGCCTTCGAGCTGCAGCGCCGGCCTGTCGATGTGGTACCCCTGATGCAAAGTGTGATCAAGCGCCTGGGATCCGTGGCGGCCTCACGTCGAATCAGGTTGGATGCGGACTCGGCCCCTGAGCTGCCCCGGCTGCTTGGAGATGAGGATCGCCTACTGCAGGTTCTCTCCAATCTCACGAGTAATGCCCTGCAATACACAGCCGAGGACGGCGCCGTCACGCTTTCCGCTCGCCGGGTCGCTGACGAGGTCCACATCTCGGTCCATGATACTGGCATTGGGATTGCGCCTGAACAATTGCCGCACGTCTTCGATCGCTTCTACCGCATTGATGGTTCGCGTTCACGGCAGGCCGGCGGTGGAAGTGGCATCGGCTTGACGATCGCCCGTGCGCTGGTCGAGGCGCACGGCGGCAGGATCTGGGCAGAGAGCGGGGGGCAGGGTCAAGGCAGCACCTTCACCTTCGCAGTTCCGAGCGCGGCCTGAACATGGTACTGCCAATGGAATCGACCCAGCCGGTAGCGGAGAGCGCACGCGACGGCCTGCGCCCGGCGTCTCGTGAGCGGCCGGACGGTTCGCGGATGGAGGCCGGTCGGACAGCGAACGTTCTCCCCCCATGGTGGTATGCTACTCCGCGGCGCACATCCGGCCGCGGCCGAGACCCCACCCGCGTAGTTGAAAACGATGCTCTCTTGCCAAATCGAGCATGCCAGCTGACCGGGGGACGCGGCTGCTGGCTCGTACCAAACCGGCCCTAGGGCGCACGTCAGAAGAGGCGGACTGCTCGCGCAGCCTACTATGTCGATCGGCCCCCTGAGATCCGCGGTGAAGGCAGGTCTCTACTGGTCAGTCGTCGCGGCCGTCGCGGCGCTGGTATTCATCCAATTCTGCCGTGTCTCCGGCGTCGGCGGTCATGGCCCCGCCAAGATCGAGAGGTTGTTGACCGGACGCGCCGACCGTCCCTACGCGTACCGAGCGCTGTTGCCGGTCACAGCGAACCTTCTTGCGCCGCTCCTTGACCAAAGAATCGCGCTTCGAATCGGTGCAATGTCTGAGACCATTATGGGGGAAGGGTTTTTTCTTCGCAGGTTGAACGGTTCCGAATTCCCCAGTCAGGTTGTGCTCATCTTGGCAATGATGTACCTTTCCCTGGTCGGATTCGCCGCCGTCATCTCAGGCCTCTTGAGAGACTTCGGATACTTGCGTTGGGTCCAATATCTTGGGCCAGTTGTAGCGCTTCTTGGAGCCACTTTGTTCATGAGGTTCGGGTACATCTACGACTTCTCCGCGCTGTACCTGTTTGCTCTCGGATCTCTGCTTATGTATCGCCGGCGCTGGTGGCAGTATGTGTTCGTTCTCGCGGCCGGAACGGCAAACAAGGAAACGGCGATCTTCCTTTGCCTGATATTCGTCTTGTACTATTCGCGCCGGCTGACGCGTCCTCATTTCGCCGCCCTCCTGGCGATTCAGCTCATGACGTATGGCTCCATCCAGGGAATCGTCAGGTATGCAACTCGCCACAATCCTGGCCAGCCTGCGCAATGGCATCTCGCTGATCAGTTCGGAACTTTGATGCGGAGCACTGCGTCTGTTCCGTACGGAACGGCCTTGACCGCCGCTGGCCTCTTGTCCATCGCCGCACTCGTTGCCTATCGCTGGCGCGACAAGCCGGAATTCCTGCGCGTCGGGATGGCCATCTTGCCGTTGTTCCTCGGCCTCTTTCTGATCTGGGGTTACCCCTACGAAATACGTGTGCTGCTGGAGGTGTATCCGATTGTCGGCATATTGGTGCTTCCGCCCCGGCTGATCCGACAGCCGGCGCCGCCAAATGGTGGCGCGCGAGGGAGTACCATGAGCCCACCTGTCCCTCCGGCAAACCGTGCAGAATTCTCGGCCGTCAGGCTGCCTGACGCCGCGGCTGACTAGCCGCCGTACAACTTCTTGTGCACGATGCTCAGCGCTCGCACTTGCTCTGCTGCATGGTAAGAAGACCTCACCAGCGGCGCTGACTCCACCCACTTGAATCCGATCTCGCGGCCGTAGTCCTTCAATTCCACGAATTCTTCGATTGTGTAGTACCGTGAAATCGGCAGATGCTTCTTGCTTGGCTGGAGATACTGTCCAATGGTCAGGATGTCCACGCCCCATGAGCGTTGATCGCGCATCACGGCCTTTACTTCGCCCATCTCCTCGCCCAGGCCAAGCATGATGCCGGACTTCGTCAGCACGTCCGGATCCAGTTGCTTGGCATGTGTCAAGGTCCTGGCGGCCCAATCGTAGTTGTCCTGGGGTTGCACTTTCTTGAAGAGTCGCGGTACCGTCTCCACGTTGTGATTCAAGATCTCCGGGCGCGCCTCTATGACGATCCTAAGCGCCTCCAGAGAGCCCTTGAAATCCGGAATCAGTACTTCGATCGAGCAGCCCGGGAGCACCTCGCGGATCCGTCGGATCACCATGGCGAACACAGGGGCCCCGCCGTCGCCGCGATCGTCGCGATTGACGGAAGTGATCACGGCGTGCCTCAGGCCCATCGCTTTCACGGCCTGGGCAACGCGCTCAGCCTCGCCCCAGTCCAGCGCCGCCGGTCGGCCGTGCTTGATGTCGCAGAAGCCGCAGGTGCGCGTGCACACATCGCCCAGCATGAGAAAGGTCGCTGTGCCGGACCCCCAGCATTCTCCCATGTTGGGGCACATCGCCTCTTCGCACACCGTGTGCAGTGCCTTGGACCGCATCAGCGTCTGGAGCCGCTCGTAGGTCTCGCCCGCAGGCGCGCGCACCTTGATCCACTCCGGTCGGCGGAGTGGCCGTATCTCTGTGTTGTCGGGTCTCATGCGGTCCCGGGTTGGGGAGGTGGACATGAATTCCTTGTGTGGAGGGGGTGCGGGGCTGGGACGCGCTCAGTCCTTGCGGACCTTGAGGTGCACGCCACGCGCCTCGACGACTTTGACCTTGTCACCCTTGAGTATGGCGGCTGAGTCTTCCACGGCCTCGGCCGTCCAAAGCTCCGATTCGACTTGCACCTGGCCCGTGATACCGATGTTCGATCGTGCCGTGCCGGTCTTGCCGAGCAGGGTCTCGGTGCCCATCTGGATCGGCAGCCGCTGCGCCCGCAGCGCGAAGGCCAGGATTCCTCCGAACATCAATCCGAAGCCGACGCCAACACCGATCACTAGCGGCACGGACACGCGCTCGAACTCCGGAACCCCCGGCGAATTGAACAGCACCAGCGCGCCCACAATGAAGGACGCAACGCCGGCCGCTGTCAGTGCGCCGTGAGTCGGTGCCTTGATCTCCAGCACGAAGAGCACGAACGCTGTGACGATGAAGACCAGGCCGAACCAGTTCACCGGCAGCACTCCCAGCCCATAGATTGCCAGGGCCAGGCAGGTCACGCCGATGAAACCGGGCACCCATGTGCCGGGATGTGTCAGTTCGACCTGCAGTGCCAGCACCCCAAGGGAGAGCAGGATGAACACGATGTTGGGATCGGTCACGATCAGCAGCAGCTGTTCGATCAGACTCATGTCAACCGGTTCGGTTACCGCGCCCTCGGTTTGCAGCGTCCGCGGCCCATCCGGCATGGTCACCGTGAAGCCGTCCATCTGCTCCAGCAGGTCCGC
>JAZDHO010000262.1:0-10568 GCA_043805815.1 Chloroflexota bacterium | reverse complement strand
CGGTTGTGTGGTTGCGGTTCGGGATGGGGCTTGCAGTCCTCGGTCTTGCCGCTGGCTTTCGGCACGAGCTCTCCGTTCCTCAGCGAAGTGCGTGGGCATACCTGGTGCTCCTGGGTTTGATCGGCGTAGCTTTTCATCAGTGGTTGCAGGCGAATGGCTTGCAGACCGCGCAAGCCACGACGACAGCTTGGATCGTGGCAACGACCCCCATCTTCATTGCGCTGTTGGGCTGGCTGGCGCTGAAAGAACGGCTAAGCAGGACGCAGTCCGCAGGTATTGCGGTTGCGGCCCTTGGTGTGATCCTTGTCGTCAGCAAGGGCAATCCAGCGGCTCTGCTTTTTGGAAGCGCTGGCAGCATCGGCGACCTCCTCGTCTTGATCAGCGCACCGAACTGGGCCATCTACACTGTCCTATCACGCCGGGGTTTGGCGAGGACAGCGGCAGCGAAGATGATCTTCTACGTGATGCTCTCCGGCTGGCTTTTCGTCACCATCTGGCTGATAGGATTCGGTCCGGGTACCAGGGAGATCGCCGATTTGAGTTGGCGCGGCTGGAGCGCGGTTGCGGGACTGGGAATTCTGGGTTCGGGACTCGCCTATGTGATGTACTATGATGCGCTGCGCGTGCTAACAGCATCCCAATTGGGCGTCTTTCTGAACGTCGAACCGCTGGTGACAATGCTGCTCGCAGCACCCTTGCTCGGGGAGCCGATCACAGTGGTCGTGCTGCTCGGAGGCGGATTGATCCTTTGCGGCGTTTTTCTTGTGAATCGAACCGCCGCGCCGGTCGAACGCTCTTTAGGAAATGATGGGCGGCCCAAGCCGGGGTGACCGCGACCCGCTGGACATGAGATCTTCGGCCCGTGTATGACGGTTTGAGGGTCCGTGCACGGTTATACTCTTCGAGCATGGATGCCTTCGAGCTCAAGCCTCGCGTTACGCGGAACGGCATGCTTGCACGCACGGAGCACGGCTGGAGATTGGCAATCCGGGCAGGCGGCGGCAGGGAATACCGGCTGGCGCAGCTCGACGATCATGCCAGCCGATCCCGAGCCAACTTCATCTGGCGGCCACCGCTCATCCTGAGCCTGCGGGCCCGGGTGTCCTCGCCTTGCGTCCCGGGAACATGGGGGTTTGGCCTGTGGAATGATCCGTTTGCACTTGCCTGCGGCCCCTCCCAAGAATGCACGCGGCTGCCCGCTTTGCCACAGGCCGCGTGGTTCTTCTCCGCATCCGCTCGGAGTCATCTGTCTCTGCGCGAGGACAAGCCGGCCAATGGTTTCTTCGCTCAAGCGTGTATGAGTGAGCAAGCCGGCGGTTGGCTGGTCCCCGTTGCCGTTTCCTTTCCGTTTGCCCCACGGAGCGCACGACGCAAGCTAAGTGGCCACATCCACCAAGATGCGGCCCAGGTGGATTCAGACCCGTGTGCATGGCACCGCTACGAGCTTCGATGGCTGCACGAGTCGACTGAGTTTTGGATCGATGCGCACCGGCTGTTGGAGTCGCCAGTCTGCCCACAGCCGCCACTGGGCATGGTGATCTGGATCGACAATCAGTACGCGGCTTTCGACCCCCGAGGACGGATTGCCTGGGGGGTCGAAAGGAATCTTGACGAGGCGTGGTTGGAGTTTGAGCAGCTCAGGTGCGGTCCCGAGCTGGCGGCACCCTGAAGCGGGAAATCACATTGGGGGCCAGTATTTCGCGATGAGCATTGCCGTAAATGGGATCACGTGGAGCAGGGCGTCGAGTATCAAGCCGAGTATCAGCATGCCGCCGAACTGCCGATTGTGGAAGAAGGTGACCGCGGAGAACCACGTGGGCCACGCGAGGTAGCCTGGCGGCGCAGACGCCGGGCGCGGCTGGCTGAGGAGTCGCAGCGCGCGCATGGCATGCTTGAATGCGAACCAAATGATCAGCAGCACGGGAGTGAAATACCGTGGCACGAAGACCAGATAGGTGATCACTGCATAGATGAGGATGAGTGCGATCTGATCAGTGATGCGCGCCGCCTTCTCCCCAACGCGCACTGGGAATGTGCCCACGCCTTTTTGGAGATCATCATCGCGTTTATCAATGTGTTTGCCCACATTGATGCTTGCCACGCCCAGCCCATAGGGCACGCCCGCCAGCACCACGTTCCAGTTCCAGTTGCCAGTGACGACGAAGTAGACCGCGCCGATCATGATCGGTCCCCAAATCAGGAAGATCGCCAATTCACCCAGTCCCCAGTACTTGAATGGATACGTGTACGCCAGGAGCACGAGGGCACCAAAGGCGAAGATGCCGATCGTGATGGGATTGAAATTGGTGTAGACGATAGCGTACAAGCCGGCAAACGTGGCGAGAACGCCACTGATGAAGAACCACGTCAGCTGCTGGCGATTGGTCCAGAAGCCCTGCACCAGCGGATGGACGCCATATTGGGTGCGGAAGTAGTTGTCCTTGTCAACCCCGCGGTTGTAGTCAGTGTAGTCATTTAGGAGGTTGTTGGTGCCGTGAGCCACGAACAGCCCCAGCGTGACGATAATCCATGGCAGCCACGAAAAATGACCGTCGCGCCAGGCAAGCAGGCCGGCGATGACACAGGAATAGACAGTGACAAGTGTTACTGCCGACCTCGTGGCAATGAGCCACTTGGAAATCACATCCAGGGCATCCCATTGCTTCTTGTCATCCAGCTTGATCAGTTGCCAGATGGCTTTTCGCCACATTTGGAGATTGACGCCCATCGCTGCCTCCTCTCTGGGTGAGCCAGACGCGGATTATACGCTGTTCCTGCTGTGCGCGCGATTGGTGTGCTGGACCGCCGGGTGCCCCCTGGCCCCGAGCCGGTCCTCAGAAACGGCCTGGGGCTTACCGCCAGAACGAAACGGTCAGTGGCGAGAGGCGCAGGGCGGCATCCAGGATCACGCCCAGAAGGAAGCGCGCTCCGAACGCTCTGTTATTGATGAACGCGAGCGGGGCAAAGTACAGGGGCCAGCCCCCCTGCCCATCTGGGAAATCGGCCGGGCGCGTCGCCGGCTTCGGCCTTAGAAACGCGGGAGCGGTCCGTCGAAGGGCGGGCAGCGCAAGAAGGATGATGGCCACTACAGGCGTGAAAAACCGCGTCGCAATCAGGTAGAACGTCACGACGTAGGGGAGGATCATCATGGCCAGCACCGCGTACCGCGCCAGACGCTCACCGATCAGCACAGGTACCGTGAAGATGCGTTTTTCCTTGTCGACCATAAGCTTGTCTATATGCTTGCCAAAGATGACCGTGGTGACGCCCAAGACATACGGCAGGCTGGCCGCCACAACGTTCCAATCCCACCGGTGAGCCAGAACATAGTACCCGCCACCAATCATGAGTGGGCCCCAGACCAGCAAGACGGCAACCTCACCGAGCGCCAGGTACTTGAGCGGCCACGTGTAGAAAAGGACAAAGAATGCGCCGAATCCGATCAGGAGCAGGATCCCCGGATCCCAATCATTGATCACCAGGAGATAGATCCCCGGCAGGATCGCACACAGACCGGTTACGGCGAAGTAGACAAGATGTTCGCGCCGGCTCACAAGCCCGCTGGCAACGGGCTGGGCGCCATAGATTGTTCGAAAGTAGTTGTCTTTGTCAACGCCCCTAACGTAGTCCGTGTGGTCGTTGAATATGTTATTGGCGGCATGAGCCATGATCAATCCGAGTGTGAGGGCAAGCCACGGGAGGAACGCAAACTGGTCGTCACGCAAGGCAAAGATGCCAGCCAGCGCTGCTGAAAGGAAGGTCATTATGAGCACGGCGGCGCGACTCGAGATCAACCAACGCGAAACGATATCCAGCGCGCCCCACTCATCCCTGGAGACCTCGGGAATCACATTGAGCGCCTTCCTCCACATGGCGAAATCGACTCTCATAGACTACTCCTATCCTAAGGCCTAAGTCCTCTGCCGATTATAAAGCCATCAATGGCGCGATCCCTCACCTCCCCTTCTGAAATGACATTCATCATCCCAAGGCAGGATTGAAAGCCCTATCATGAATGTGAAATTTGTCACATAATCAGAATGCAACGACTCCGGCACGCGCTGTGATCCAAAATCGGCGCGTCGGCGTTCCCTACTTAAGTTCATGGGGCTCTATGCTCGCCCGGCAAGTGACCATGAACTGCTCAGGAGCATGCCATGAAATCCACTTCTGTGGTGCCGAGACAAGATCACTACGACTCAATGCTGAACGCTGCGCCGCGGGGAGAAAGACTGCGGCTTTGCCTGGAGTGCGGATCCTGCAGCGGCATCTGTCCTTTTGGACAGGTGATGGTCTACCCGCCAAGCCGCCTGATCGCGATGCTCCGGGCGGACCGATTCGAAAAGGTGCTCAATACCGACGCTCTATGGATGTGCGTGTCCTGCTATGCGTGCACCGAGTTTTGCCCCTCTCAAATCCCGCTTACGGCGGGCCTGATGGCCCGAACGAAGGAGGAGTTGCTTCTCAGCGGAAATGTGCCGGCCGAACTTCAAGCGGCCCTCTCCAATTCGCAGCGCTATGGCAATCCCCTCGGGCAGTCGCCTCGCAAACGGGCAGATTGGACAGCGGGCATCACCCCGGAGATTGCGGTTCTGGCAAAGACCAAGAAAGCCGTTCAAGTACTCTGGTTCGTGGGCGACTATGCATCCTATCATCCGAGGGTCCAGGCCGCCTCGAGAGCGCTTGCCGGCCTGCTGAACCTGCTGGGGGTTAGTTTCGGGATTCTGGGACCGGAAGAATCGAGCGACGGCGATTCACAACGCCTGGCTGGAGAGCGCGGACTATTCGAAACGCTGGCAGTCAAGAACGGGAAAGCATTCAGCAACTACCAGTTCGACACCATCATGACTGCCGATCCACACGCATACAACGCCCTGAAGAACGAGTATCCCCGGCTGGGGATCACCTATCCGATACAACACTACACGGAGTTCCTCGCTCAGCGACTAGAGCAGCTTTCGGCCCTGTTGAAGCGCGAAATCCGCTCCAAGATCACTTACCACGACGCGTGCTATCTCGGGCGGGCGAACCATGTCTTCGAGCCTCCTCGGGACCTTCTGCGCGCCATTCCCGGGGCAGAGCTCGTGGAGATGTCTCACAATCGATCGAATAGCCTGTGTTGTGGTGGCGGAGGCGGCGGCATGTGGTTGGACGGTTTCCAATGGGAGAAGGCACATGTCCGACTCTCGGAGCTCCGTGTACGCGAAGCGTTGACGGCGGGCGCAAATGTCCTTGCAGTGGGTTGCCCGTACGAAACGCCCCGCTTTGAGGATGCTGTCAAGACAGCGCAAAGGGAATCGGACTTGAAAGTAAGGGACATTGCCGAACTGCTTGCCGAATCGATCGGCATCCAGGAAGGTGCACCGTGAATATTGCGATCCTTGCCAAACTAGTCCCTGATCTGGTCGAGGAGCTGACCATAGATTCAACCGGCGCGAGGCTCGATCTGGCATTCGCCCGATACATCATCAATGAGCTCGATGACCACGCCATTGAGCAGGGCATCTTGATCAAGGAGCGATTCGGAGGCCAGGTGACGGTCATCGTGCCAGAGGGTGACGGCGCTGACGACGTGCTCTTCACGGCAGCAGCAAAAGGCGCCGATCGCTTGTTGAAGCTGACGGGTATCACACCAGATATCGGCAGCTCGCATGCACTTGCCCGCGACTGTTCGGAGATCATCAGAGAACTACAACCCCACCTTGTGCTGACGGGCGTGCAGGCGCACAACGACCTGGACGGCTCGCTTGGCCCGCTTGTGGCCGGCCTGCTGGAGCTGCCTTATGTGGGCTACGTCTCCGGCGTGGCGATCCAGAACGGTGCGGCCAGCGTACGGAAGGAATACCCAGGAGGATTGATTGCGGAATTCGATGTGACACTGCCTGCAGTTCTTGGGATTCAAGCCGCCGAGCAGCCTCCGCGCTATGTCGCGGTTAGCAAGGTCCGACAGACGATGAAGACCGCGACCATTGAGACCAGGCCGGTGTCCACCGCTGCAGCTGCCCCGCTGCTTACGATCAGCCGAATCTACAAACCTGATGTCGCGCAGCATGCAACGATGCTCGCCGGATCCTCTGAGGAAGTCGCCGCCCAACTCATCGGAATCCTCAAGGAATTGGGAGTCCTCTAAAGGAGGCCTGCGATGAGCAGTGACGTTTGCGTTCTGATTGAGCACCTCCGAGGACAGATCTCGGACATATCGTACGTGATGCTGGCTGCAGCGCGGGGGCTTGCCGAAAGTTCCGGCGGTAAGGTCCTGGCGATTCTGCTGGGGCATGATGCCCAGGATCTTGCGCAAGATCTCCTTGCCGAGGAGGTGTTGTACGTCGATCACACGGATCTGGCTGATTTCACTCCGGATACATATGAGGCGGTTCTCGTGCAGTTAATGGGAGAGAGACAGCCCCGGGCCATACTGCTCGGCCACACCTCAATCGGCACTGATGTCGCCGGTGCGCTTTCAGTGCGCCTCAAGCTCCCCCTAGTGAGTTCGTGTCGGCAGATCACCCCGGACGGCAAGTATGTCAGTCAGATTTGCGGCGGAAAGATCATGGCAGAGGGTGAGCTTCCCACGCCCTCGGCCGTGGTTACCATGGCGCCGGGCGGATACAAGCCTGACCAAGGCAAGGGCTCGGCGCGCCCCAAAGTCACAGCCATCCAGCCGCCATCCCTGGCGCCAATGCGGACGAAGCTCTCCAGATACATCGAGCCGGCGGGCGGCGATGTTGACATCTCCAAGGAAACACTTCTCGTGGCTGTCGGACGCGGCATCCAGAACCAGGCCAACATTTCGCTAGCAGAAGAGCTGGCGAAGGCCTTGGGAGGAGTTGTAACAGGCTCGCGACCCGTCATAGATCAGGGCTGGCTTCCGACCTCTCGCCTCGTTGGAAAATCCGGAAAACACGTGAAGCCGAAGATCTACCTGGCGTTGGGCATCAGCGGCGCACCCGAACACGTCGAGGCGATCACGGACAGCGACACGATCGTTGCCATTAACACTGATCCCGCGGCACCGATATTCGACTTGGCTAAGTACGGAGTCGAGATTGATATGTTTGATCTCATTGAGGTGCTGACAACGAAGGCGAAGGAAGCCAAGGCGGGCTAGGATTGATCGAAATGGGAGCCGATAGCATGCCTGACCGAATCGACTTCTGGGGAATCCCGGACACATGGGGGCCGCCGGAACTGTGGGTGTACGGCTTGATGGGTATTTCTATAGTCGTGCTCCTCGTCCGCTTCTACATGGAAGCGGCGGCCTGGTGGCAGGTGGGCCGGCGTGAAGACCGCTGGAATCGAATTCATCTGCGCCTGTGGCGTCTCGTGAAGTACGGGATCTTCCAGACTCGTGTGTTGGGTCAGCAATACCCGGGCGTCATGCATGTGGCGATCGCGTGGTCCTTCTTTGTCTTCTTCCTGGGTACGGCCCTGGCCACGATTGATTCCCATATCGTAGAATTCCTGGTCGGTCGTACTTACCTGGCATACAAACTGGTGCTTGACCTATTCGCAGTCGTATTCGTCGTTGGCGCCGTCATGGCCGCATACCGACGATTCGTATTGCGGCCCTCGCGGCTTACTCTCGCGCCTGCCTTTGCATGGTCAATCGTTGCTCTCTGCCTTGTTGTCGTTGGAGGCCTGCTGACTGAGTCGCTGCGCCTGGCTGTTGAGAGACCGGAATGGGCGTGGTGGTCGCCCGCTGGCTGGGTACTTGCCCGGGTTTGGATCAACGCAGGCGCCTCGGACGCGACACTGAAGGCCTGGCATATCGGGGTGTGGGCATTCCATCTGCTGGCCGTGGCACTGACCATCATGACTTTACCTGTCGGGAGCCTGCTGCATCTGTTGACAGGACCGCTCAGCGTACTCTTCGCCAAGACAGATGCGCCGATGGGTAGACTTGCCCCCATACCAGCCGCAGCCGGCGGGGCGTCGGTCTACGCCGGCACCCTTCGGGGACTTACGTGGAAGCAGCTTCTTGACGGGAGCGCCTGCGCAGAATGCGGCAGATGTCAGGACGCGTGCCCCGCCTTCGCTGCGGGCATGCCCCTATCGCCAAAGAAGGTGATCCTGGGCATCCGTGATGCCTTGCGCCAGCAGCGGCGCCGCGCTTTCAGCCGCCATGCAGCGCCGCTCCCCCTCGTGGGCGGCACAATCAGCGACGATGTCCTGTGGTCCTGCACCACGTGTGCCGCCTGTGTCCGAGAGTGCCCCGTACTTATCGAACACGTGGATACCATCGTCGACATGCGCCGCTATCTGGTAGTCGAAGGCCGGGTGGATGCGGAGCTTCAAGATGCCCTGGCAAATCTGGGGCGCTATGGAAACTCCTTTGGGCAGTCCGAGCGCTTGCGGGCGCGTTGGACTCAGGCATTGGATCCGAAGATCAAGGATGCGCGCCGGGAACCCGTCGAGTACCTGTGGTTTGTCGGAGATTACGCTTCCTATAGCCCCGTCTCTACAGATGCCACCGTCAAGACCGCGCAGCTTTTCCAGAAAGCGGATGTCAATTTCGGAATTCTCTACGACGGAGAGCGCAACGCCGGGAACGATGCACGTCGCGCCGGGGAAGAGGGTCTCTTCGAGATGCTGGCTGAGAAGAACGTCGGGGTACTCAGCAAGTGCTCATTCGAGAAGATCATTACCACTGACCCTCACTCGTACAACACGCTCAAGAATGAGTACGACTTCAACGGAAGCAGTCGGCATCCCGTGCTGCACGTCGTGGAACTTCTTGATCAGCTGATCGCCAGCGGAGCGCTCAACTTGCGCCACGACCTTGGCTCCAAGGTGACTTATCACGATCCGTGCTATCTGGGACGTTACAACGGCATCTACGACGCTCCGCGCCGGGTGATCCGGGCGACGGGGTGCGATCTGATCGAGATGCCGCGGCATGGAGACCGGGCGGCCTGCTGCGGCGCAGGGGGCGGCCGCATCTGGATGAAGGAAGGCGAAATGCTGGAGCGGCCCAGCGAAGCCCGTGTCCGCGAGGCCGTTGCTGTTGACGGCGTCGGCACGCTCGTCACCACATGCCCGAAGGACGTGAGTATGTTTCGAGACGCTGTGAAGACAACCGGCAATGAGGACCGCCTGGTTGTGAAGGACTTGGTCGAACTTGTGCATGCGGCGCTGTGAGGATCTCAAGGCCGGACAGAGGTGCAGAACCGAATGGTAGCATCGCACGCGGCAAGCGGGTTTCGAGCGGGGCTCGCCAGGCTAGGCAGAAGGTCCCAGGCGGGTGGTCGCGGGATATTCCGCCGCCGCGCCCTCCGCATGCCAATTGCCACCAAACTGATTCTCAGTTTCTTGCTGATTGCAATGCTGGCAAGCCTGATCTTCACGATTGTCGGCATGCAACTCATCAGTGATCGCATTGTCGCAGAGGCGCAGGAAACGGTGAAGCGCGATCTCAATTCGGCGAGGGAGATCTACGCCGGTCAGCTCAGGCATATCAACGACATTGTGCGTTTGACTGCGGACAGGTACATCATCATAACGGCGCTGACGTCCGGAGACGTCATGGACGCGGCCGTGGAGCTTCTGAGAATCAAGGATAAGGAAGACCTCGACATACTGAACATCACGGACGCCTCAGGCAACGTACTTCTACGAGCCAACAACTGGAACCTGGCAGGCGATAGCCAGACTCGCGACGAATTGGTCGCTGCGGTCCTCCAAACCAAAACCGCCGTCTCGGCGACCGCGATAGTGAGCGGCGAGGAGCTTTCCAAGGAGTCCCTACTCCTCGCAAAGCAGGCCTATCTGAGGTTGATCGACACGCCAATGGCACGCTCGCGAAGCGACACCGAGCAGGCCTCTGGCATGATGATGAAGAGCGCGGCGCCGATCCTCGACTACCAGGGCAACTTCATTGGCGTCGTGTACGGCGGCGTCCTACTGAACAAGGACTATGGGATCGTGGACCAAGTCAAGCAGACCGTCTTCCAGGGCCTGAAGTACAAAGGCGACGACATCGGCACCGCGACCATCTTCCAAGACGATGTCCGGATATCGACGAATGTTACGAACGCAGATGGGTCCAGGGCGATCGGCACTCGGATCATGGAGGAGGTCTACGACCAGGTGGTCGTCAATGGCGAACCCTGGATTGGCCGGGCGTTCGTGGTGAACAACTGGTACATCACCGCCTACGAGCCAATTGAGGATTTTGACCACCGGAGAATCGGGATCCTGTACGTAGGCATCTTGGAACAGAAATACACTGACATTAGGACCGAGGTTCAGGTCATGTTCCTGGGCATCACCGTCCTGGGGGCGCTGGTAACCATGGGGCTGGCGTATTCCATCTCCCGCAGCATCTCGACGCCCGTCAAGAAACTGGTGGCGGCATCGCAGCAAGTGGCGGACGGCAACCTCAACGCACGGGTCGAGATTCGGTCGGGCGATGAGTTGGGCACACTCGCCCACTCGTTCAACAAGATGGCTGCGGCGCTGCAGGAACGGGACGAAGAGCTGAAGGAATTCACCAAGAGCAAGATCATGGAGTCCGAGAGGCTGGCACTCATCGGGCAGCTTGCTGCCGGAGTGGCGCACGAGCTGAACAA
>JAZDHO010000261.1:0-2617 GCA_043805815.1 Chloroflexota bacterium | reverse complement strand
ATCTCCTGGACCACACCAGGAACCGGCGCCACACCACATTTCGCGCCACCTTATCCCTTCCCCGGGTGCTTGTCAAGAATAAACCCTTTCCCTGATCCACCATTCAAGGAACGATCTGTCCCGCGGGTCGCGGGATTGCCTTCGTTCGCTCCGCGTCGAGTAGCCAGGGGAGGTTGCCCTCCCCCAGCTCTCACAGAACCGGACTTGTGGGTCCCACATCCGGCTCTTCGGGACGCCGGGGTCGGAGGTTTCCCTCTTATTCCGGCGCCGGTGTTGTCACCCGAGTTCATCCCAATCCCAACGAAAGCTGGATCGGAACAACGACGCGCCAGAGGTTCTTAGCCGTCCACTGTTGCTCCACTGACACGAGCCCACGTTCGGCAAAATACGCGTTGCGCAGTCCCCGGTCCACTGCTGAGCTGTGGCTCATCGCCCACCAGGATTTGTGCCCCTCGTAGATGACTCGCCACGCAGTCTTTGGCCTCACCCCTAGCCGGATAAGGCGTCTTGCAATTGTGCGCCTGCGCTTCCAGTGCTTCAGCACTATCGCACGCAGCCGTCGCCTGATGTGTGCATCCAGAGCATGCAGCGTTTGCAGCTCTCGTCGGCTGCAAACCGAAAAGAAGCCGATCCACCCTCGCAGATACTCGTTGACCCGGTTGATGCAGTCCTGAAGCGACCGTCCCCAGGTCCGCGGTGTCAGCTCGCGGATTCGCCCGTACACACACTCTTTCGAACGCTTCGACAAGAGCACTTCCACCTCCCCGTCTAAAGGCTCGCACCTCAGACGGAAACCTAGAAAGTGCCGCTCTTCCGGCCGAGCTACGGCGCTTTTCGCCCCATTCACCTTCAGCCGCATTCGGCCTTCGATGAAACGGCTAATACTCGCCATCACGCGCCACCCCGCTCGCTCACTACGCACGTAGATATTGCAGTCGTCACAGTAACGCACGAAGCGGTGCCCTCGCCGTGCAAGCTCCCAATCGAGCTCGTCCAGCACGATGTTGCTAAGCAGCGGCGAAAGTGGTCCTCCTTGCGGTGTCCCCTCCTCCGTCGCCACCACCACTCCGTCCGGCATCACCACCTTCGCCTTCAGCATCCGGCGGATTAGCCTCAGCAGCCGCCGGTCTTCCACCCGCTGCTCCAGCCGTGACATCAAGCGGGCGTGGTTGACTCGGTCAAAGAATTTCTCCAAGTCAAGGTCCACTACCCACTCGAAGCCTTCCTCCAGATAGCCCCTGGCCTCGGTGATGGCCGTGTGACAGCTCCGTCCCGGCCTAAAGCCGTGGCTGCTCCCATGAAAACTCGGGTCGTAGTTCCGGCTAAGCACTTGGTGCAATGCCTGTTGTACCACCCGGTCAATCACGTTCGGAATGCCAAGGCCCCTGTGTCCGCCTCCTGCCTTCGGGATAAACACCCGACGAATCAAGCCGGGTCTATACCCCCCTCCCAGCAGTTCGCGTTGCAGCTCCGGCAGAATCTCGTCGATGTGCCCTCGCACTTCTTCGATACTCTGCCGATCTGGACCGGGTGCGCCCTTGTTCGACGCTACTTCCCTAAACGCCCTTCTCAGGTTTTCCTCGCTTGACACCTCTTCCATCGTCATTGCGGGTGGGGTCCTTCCTCTCATGTTCCGTGACTTCGGCACCACGCACGCTACAGGCGTGAGTCGGCCCACGTCCGCTACGTCGTCGGCCCCTTCTTTCGGGCTGTCGGCTGTCTCACGAAACAGTCCAAGCTGCCCCACCGCTTCCCTCGCCGTGGTCGCCTTCCCTCCACGCCTCGTGACGCTTGGGACCGCCTTTCGGCGGCCTTGCGGTACTATGCGACCATCCGACTCCTCCCGTCCCTTCGTCATCTCGTCCTTCCGTCCTTGATGTCTACCGCTCACGGCTCTCCACCGTCGCGGGGGCCGGGAGGCCTCCCTGGGTAAGAACGCGAGACTTCATGCCATCACCGTCGCCAATACGCGTGACCGACCGACGGATACCGGGCTTCGTCGCCGAAGGCCGACTCACCCACGGTCACACGCCTTACGGCGCTTCGCTTTCGCTCGGTTCAGCATTACACCTTCGACTTCCACCAGACTCCCCCTCGCGGGACCGGTCATGACCCAACGTCAACCATGGCCGGCAAACCGGTACTCCGGTCCGGCGCCCCTGTCACTTCAGTGTGGGGTTCCCTCCGTCGGGGTCCCCAGAGGACTTCCACCTCCTGTCTCGCGCCCATGCCAGGCGCACCTCCTTGCGGCGTAAAGTTCGATACGCCTCACTCGTCGCTCCTCGGCGCCTTGCATCTGCTACCTTGCTGGTGATCAGTCCGCGGCAGGCGGACCCAAGCCGAGCGATATCCATGCGTTTTATTCGATTAGGCGGTGGATTGGGGACCACGTCTTTCTCCAGGTTTCCAAATCCTCCAGCGCGCGCTGGGAAAGGGCGAGCCGCCGTCGCAAACGGGGCACCCGCCCCGCCAGAGGAGGGAAGAGTCCGAAATTCACGTTCATGGGCTGGAAGTTCTCCGGGGGCGCCTCCACCAGGTACCGGAGCAGTCCGCCTATGGCCGTGGTCTCGGGCGGCACGAGAAGGGGTTTCCCCTGAAGCCATCTCGCTGCGTTGAT
>JAZDHO010000260.1:0-19291 GCA_043805815.1 Chloroflexota bacterium | reverse complement strand
TGTCGCAAAAGGCCGGCGTCCTGCGTATGGGCGGAGTCGGCGCTGACCCGTTCCTTGCGCGACGTGCCCCGGACCGCCGGAATTGCCGCACGTACGCCGCGCCGTGTGAGTGAGCGCCGAGCCCCTTCGCTTAAGGGGCGCGCTTATAATCGCTCACGCTACACCCGCCGCGATGCCGATACCCACTTCCCCCCGCGACATCCAAGCTGCCCTCCGACCTGCATGGGAATGGGCGTTGGAGCGAGCGCACCTTGCGCTCGCGATCGTTTGTCTGTTGATCGCGGCGGCAACGGTGCGCGACTACGGCCAAAGCTGGGACGAACCCGGCTATTATCGATACGGAGCGTACGCCGTCAATGCCTATCGCTACTTCTTCCATCCTCATCTGCTGCCCCCGTTTGACGCATTCTTAGAACTCTACGGGCCTGTCTACTTCATGGCGGCGACCATTGTTGCCTCTTCCGTTCGAGCCGTGAATGCTGCGTGGGAAAGTGCGGTGGTGTGGCACTTCTGCTATTTCCTGACCTTTCTGCTGACAATCCTGCTGACATATTCGTTTTCGCGGCGCTGGCTTACGCCCATGGCCAGCCTCGGAACCTGTTTGTTATTCGCCTCGCAGCCACTGCTCTGGGGCCACGCCTTCATCAATCCCAAAGACATCCCCTTCATGGCGTTTTTCCTGGCGAGCGTGCACCTGGGCTTCAGAATGGTGGATCGCGTCCTGTTGCCGCGGCGCAACATAGCGGCTATCGCCCTTGCCGCAATTGTGCTTGGTATCACAGTTTCGATCCGACCTGCCGGACCGCTGGCTGGGCTTATCGTTGCCGTATACGCGCTTTCAAAATCAGGGCGACGATCCGTGCCGCTTTTGGCCTCGTACCTGTTGATGGCCTTGATCGTCACCTACCTGACCTGGCCTTTCCTTTGGGCCGCGCCCGTGGAAAGATACTGGCAGAGCCTGATGCAGATGTCCAACTTCCCGTTTCTCACTAGGGTGCAGTTCATGGGCGTATACTACCCGGGAGATGAACTGCCGTGGTTCTACCTTCCGGTAATCCTCGGCATCCAGCTGACAGAGCCGACCGTACTGCTCGTAGTTGGGGGACTCGTCTTGGCAATTTGGCGAAGCATGCGCCGTGCTGATGGGGGTACCTCGAGGGCGAGGACGTTGGTGGTGCTCTTCGCTGGATGGTCCTTGCTTCCGACTCTCCTCATCCTGAGTAGGGGAAGCACGATCTACGACAACGCTCGCCAACTATACTTCCTGCTTCCCCCGGTCTTTTTGTTGGCAGGGCTTGCCATTGAGTTGCTGGAGCGTCTCATCCGGCCGCAGATCCTGCTCGTGGGAACCTTGTTCCTCCTCGCCCTCCCGGGTGCCTGGGCCTCGCACCGACTGCACCCCTATGAGTATGTGTACTACAACGCGTTTGTGGGCGGTACAGGCGGGGCCTATGGACGCTATGAGATGGACTACTGGGCAACGTCCTATAGCGCGGTCACTGCCTGGCTGAACACGCATGCCGCGGCCAATTCCAAGATCTGGGCCATGGGCGGTCCGGCGGACCTCCTCGCCCTCAATCTGCGCCCCGACATTGAGCTTGCCTGTACTTCCGACATGGATTGCGGCGGCGACTACGAATATGTGGTGGCGCTGGCGCGCTGGAAAGCGGAACGCCGGTGCCGTGGAGCCGAAACGGTGTTTTCAGTGGGGCGGCAAGGCGCGGTTTTCTCGGTCGTCAAGCAGCTGGCTGCAGGTAAGACCTGCAAGTAGCCGATGGCCGGTGGACGCCTGTCTCGCCGCCGCCTGCCGACATGCTCACTTCATGTGGCCGGGGATCAAGGATCGGATTTGGAGACTGCTCGATGATCCTGCGGCAGGTCCGGGTAAACATCGAAGGTAAAGCCGCCCGGGCTCGGCGATGGCTGGGAAAACATCCGGTTCCTGCCTGGCTGATCATCACCGGCGGGATCATCCTCCGCCTGCGCCAGTATGCCGAGTACCTTTCGATGGGGAACGACGAGGCAGCCCTGGCGCGGAATATTGGCGCGCGCAGTTTCGTGGGCCTGACACAGCCGCTGGACTACCGGCAGGGTGCGCCGATTCTGTTCCTGTTCATTGAGAAGGCCTTCATACTCGTGTTCGGGAACAGGGATTTTGTTCTCGGCCTCTTTCCCCTCATGTCGGGATTGCTGGCGCTCTTCATCTTCTATCGCATCGTCGATCGGAGCTTCGGTTGGGCGGGATTGCTCGCGCTGTATGCCTTCGCTTTTTCGCGTCAGTTGATCAACTACTCTTCCGTTCAGAAGCAGTACTCAAGTGACGTGCTGATGGCAGTGCTTCTCATCCATCTCTATTCCCGCTGCGTTGACCGAAAGGCACGCACCCGCGATTTCGCGCTGATGGGTATCTCCGGCGCCGTTGGCATATGGGTGTCACACCCGTCGGCCCTGGTATTTCCGGGTATTGCCATGGTTCTCGCCTTTGGGGCGTGGAAAAGGAAGGATGCTCGCGCGCTTCGCTGGTCGCTCGCTGTGGGCACCGTGTGGGCGGCCTCCCTGGCAGCGAATTTCGTCCTCTCGTTGCGCATTCTGGCCGCCGATCCTTACTTCGAGAGTTACTGGCTTCATGCCTTCATGCCTTGGCCCCCATGGAGCAACCCGGGTTGGTACCTTGAGACATACCGATCGCTCTTGTATATGAGCATCAACCGGACCGACCTGGGCTTTGCATGGGGGTGGTTCATCTTTACCCTCCTTGGTGCTCTCTCGCTACTCGTCCGGAAGAAGACCCTCGCCTGGGTGTTGCTGCTTCCATTGATCGTGTCTCTTGCGGCTTCCGCACTGCACATGTACCCACTGCGATTTCGGCTGCTGCTCTTTCTTCTACCAGTGGTGTATTTGCTTCTCGCCGAGGGTTTTCACCGCGTCTTCTTGGTCGCTGCCAGGCTTCGGCCTGTCCCCGCCTTGCCCGTATACGCAGCGTTGTGCCTCGGCATGCTCTGGCCGACGCTGGTCGATGCGAAGCGAACACTCTTCAGCCCCGTGCGGCTTTATGACATGCGAGCGATCGTGCAGTCAGTCCAGCAGAACTGGGAGGCTGGAGATGGCATCCTTGTCTCAGGAGGGGGTGAAACCTTTGCCTACTACGCCGAATCGTTCGGCCTGAAGACCGGCATGACCATCATCGACACCAACCACCGGATCGTTCGATACGGAGCCTACCAGGAGTACCTCGACAGGTTGTCTACGAACCAGCGCGTGTGGGTCATCTTTGCTCACTTCGAGGAGGACCCTTCGTACACCAGGTACTCTGACTATCTCAGGAAGCAGGGTTCGATTGAGCGCCAATTGCACGTCGGCTACGCGCGCGCGTACTTGTGGAGACCCAAGCAATGGCTCCTTGGCACAATGACCACGGAATAGACGATGGATTTCCGGGCAGTGATCCACGGCAGGCGTTTTCTGAGCCCTGCGGCACGTCGCCCAATCGCTGCAGATTGGCAGCTCCGCATTGCCTTTAGGGCCACTGAATGCGCCTTCTTTCCCCTGAGAGATTCGTCCTAATTGGCCTTCTCGCGTTCGGCCTGATCACGAGCCTGGCCACGCCGCTCAGCGCCGGCTATGACGAGGAGACGCACTTCATCCGCGCTTGGGAGATGGCGCACCTCCACTTTGTGCCCAACGAACAACTCGGCGCCAAGCTTCCCTTCCCCGCCCTCTATTGGGACCTCTCCTACCGCCGGCAGCCCATTGTTGATGCCGTTGAGCCCGGCTTCTGGAGCAAGTACGGCGCGCTGCGCATGGACGCCCGCGACTACGTCTATGCAAACGTCGAGACTCGCTCCGTCTATTCACCGGTGCTTTTGCTTCCGCAAGCGCTCGCGCTGCGCTACCTCGGTCTCAGCCTGCGGCTGCCCGCTCTGGCTGTCTACTATGCCTGCCGCATCGCAGGCCTGCTTTCCTATCTGCTGCTGTGTTGGCTCGCGGTCCGACTGATCCCGTACGGCAAGTGGCCGCTGGCCATTCTCATCGTTTCGCCCATGGCCGTTTTCCAGGCATCGACAATCAGTGCGGACACCATCTCCAACGGGATCGGCTTCTTCTTTCTCGGGGCCTCGCTCGCCGTCGCCACGGCAAAAGCGATGGCATGGAAGCAGTGGCTGACGCTGTTGGCGTTGCTTGCGCTGCTCTTCGTCGCCAAGGTGAACCTGATCTTTCTCGGCCTGCTGCCGTTTCTTCTCCTTTCCCCATCCAGATTTCGGATGAGACACGGTTACGCGCTTCTTGCCGCTGCCGCCCTGGCGCTGCTCCTGGCAGAGGTCATCGGCTGGAACTTCGTCGCCTATTCAAGGTTTACGCGCGCCCTCGAGGGTGCGAATCCGCGGGAGCAGCTGGTCTTCATCCTGGCAAACCCGCTGCTCTTCGTCAAGATCATCGCCCGGGACATCTGGATCAACACGCCCGCGTACATGCGCGGCTGGGTTGGGGTGTACGGCTACAACTACTGGCCGGTACCGGCATTGGCGTACGTTCTCTATCCGCTGGCTGCGGTACTAAGTTTGTGGAACCGGGACCCGCAATCGATCCCTGACAAGCGCACGCGCATCGTCCTGGTATCGCTCTTCGTTGTGGGCTTCCTGCTCACGATCATCTCGCTATATGTGGCCTTCACGCCCGCGCGCAGCCTGTTCGTTGCGGGCGTGCAAGGTCGATACTTCACGGTGGTGATGCCCCTGCTTTTCCTTGCCCTCCTCGGTCCGGGGACCGGCATTGCCGAATCGACGACGGAACGATCGCCCCGTTCTCTGACAGCGCCGTCCGCAGCGCTGGCAACTGCTGCCCTTGCACTCTATGCCGCGGGATTGCTGCTTTCCTACCACGTGCCTTGCGGCTCGGAATACTACCGCTGGTCCCGGTGCTATCAACCTCAATACAAGAACTGGGCGCCTGAGTCCGTGTCGTCTCCGCCCGTCTCGCAGACCCTGATACTCACCCAGGAAATCGTCGCTGCCTGTGACGGCATGACGGAACTCAGCGTCTGGGTCAACTCCCGCGGCGCCGACCCCGCAGGAAACACTACGCTTACGCTCCGCGCCCCGACGCAGGAGCGGGACTTGATCGAAGATACCTTCAAGAACACAGACATTCTGCAGCCTGGTTGGCTCACGGTCACGTTCCCACCTGAGTGGAATTCAGAAGATCAGCTCTATCTTCTGAAGCTGACCGGCTCGACCTCCGATGGGATCCGGGTCGGGTACTCTGAGAAACCCGAATATCTCAAGGGGAAGCTGCTGGAGAACGGCACAGCGCTGGGTCAGGACATCCTCTTCCAATACGGGTGCATCGCGGGTCTCCAGCGAACTCTGGAGGCTCTGTCCGCGCCTGCTCAGCGGCTCAGGTAGCATGCGAGCACTTCAGACAAAAGCGCAAGGGCCGGTTCAGTCGTCGCGACTCGCCCGGACAATATCAGGACGCGTTCTGGTCCCGTGATCTCTACCTGGTGGGAATACGCCGCGACGGGCGCGTGCACGTTCGGTGGGTTTCGATACATCTTCATCGTTCAGCCTTCCAATTCGCCGATCTCTGGCGGGCGGTGCCGTCTTGGCACCGGTAGCTCCGGCGATGCGCCGCAGCCCGCTTTGTACGCCGAGCCGCGCTGCAGTTGCCGGCCCGCATTTTGCCAGCCTACCTCTTGAAAACGCTTATGCTCTCGATGTGATATGTCTGCGGGAACATATCGAACGGCGTGACGCTCTCCAGGCGATAGCCCGCCTTGACAAGCCGCGCAGCATCGCGAGCCAGGGTTGCCGGATCGCACGAGACGTAGACGATTGTCCCCGGCGCCATCCTGACGAGCGGATCCAACGCGGTCCGCTCCAGACCGACCCGGGGCGGATCCACCAGGACCGCATCGGGTTTGATATCCAACGCCGACAGGACGCGCTCGGCAGGGTCCTCGTACAGCTCTACGTTGTCGAATTCGTCCAGGTTTGCCGTGAAGTCCTCGCAGGCGGAGGAAGAAACTTCGATCCCGATGAGTCTCCCGCAGCGCGGGGCCAGGAAGGCGCTGAACAAGCCTACTCCGCAGTACACGTCGACCAGCGTGCTCGCGGATGCAGGCATGCAGGCCAGCACGTGCCGGATCATTTTTTCGGTGACGATCCGATTGACCTGGAAGAACGAGGTTGGCGACACACGGAAATCGCGCCCCATCACCTGAAATTGGATGTGATCTTCTCCCGCCTGCACCAGGACATCGCCCTCGAACACGTGTGCGATGGAGATCGCCGCTTCGATTTCCAGTTCAGGCACAAAAGGGACGTCGGATTCCAGGACCAGCATCAGGCCGCCATCGCTGCCCGCCCGGATCACCGCCCGGGCCACGCCTGCCTTGCCATCAAAGGCAAGCTGCGGCCACAAGTTGCTGATGGCCTCGTCTGGTAGATGGCACTCCTGGATGGCGAGGATCCCGTTCGTGCCTTGGTGAGTCTCGCTGCGCACAAAACCAAGCTTGCCCTCCGGGTCCAGGTGGAACTGGATGTGGTTGCGGTAGTTCCACGGGCTTGCGGTGCCGATCGCCTCAGCCACCGGTGGATTCTGGATTTGCCCGATGCGCGCCAGCTGATCTCGGACGATCTCGGCCTTTGCCCTTAACTGTGCCGCATAGGACAAGTGCTGATAGTGGCAGCCCCCGCAGGCGCCGTAGTGCTTGCACCGTGGCGCTACGCGCCCGGCTGCGGCCTCCAGGACTTGCACCATTCTTCCCCGCGCGAAGTGCTGCTTGTCCTCGACCAGCTCAATCCGGACTCGCTCGCCCGGCAGGCAAAATGGTACAAACACGGCGCGCCCATCGTCCAGCCGGCCCAGGGCATCGCCGCCATAGACGAGCGTGGTCAATGTGACGTCGATTTCGTCGTAGGACACGCGGACTCCTTAAGCCGATCGGTGCGCGGCCCGCACCTGTGACCAGGTACGGCGGCGCGCACCGATGTGGTGACCCAAGTATCGCGGTGTTCTTGAGCGCTCGCGTGCGGGCGGCGCTACCCTCAGCGCAAGAAGAACGACAGGACTACAAGGATCAGCGTGAAGCTGCCTGCCAGCAGGCCGATGCGGCGCAGGTCACGCTTCACGTGCGTGTAGTCCGGATTGAATTCCGTGGCGCGCGGTGCCTGCATGAAGGCTGCCGTCTTGCTTGGTTGTCGTCTGTTCCTTCGTGACATGCGAGTCTCCTAGTTCTGTAATCGCGCGAAGATCACAATGCGTTCTGTGTCGACCAGGTACGGATAGCACGAGATCAGCGTAACCGTCGGGGCGCCCGTGGAGGCCATCACTTCCACTGCCGTGGGCTCCACGATTTGGGTACGGTCGACGAGGTATACGTACTGTCGCTGTTGGGTGTGCAGTCTCACCAGGTCACCGGGTTGCAGCCGATCCAGGTGTCGGAAGAGCTCCCCGTACACATCGTTATGCGCGGACAGTACCACGTTACCGTTCTGGCCGGGATTGGCGGAGCCAATGTGTTGCGCCACACCCTTCTTCAATTGCTCCCAGCCATCACCTTGGACCACCGGCGCATCCACCTTGATTGCCGGTATCTCGATCCGCACCGCATGTTCTACGCTCGGTGCCGGCACCGGAAGGTTGGCCAGTGACTGAACCAGCGGTCGCAGATGCTCCGGTATCTCGGCCTCATTGGGTCGAGTATTCCCCTGGGCATCCGGCGGCGTATGTCCGGATGGCAGCACCACTGCCATGACCAGCGGCGTCGGCTCCGCGGTTGCGGGGTTCAGTGCTGCCGCGACCTCGCGGTTGAGATCGCGCAGCATCCCCAGCCCGCTCAGCAGGATGCCGAGCAAGCCCGCGATGGCCAGAAGCTCCACTCCCAGGAGCATGCCGTCCAGCACGCGCCGGCGCTTCCTGGCTGGCACTTCGCCGCGTCCGTCGGGCGCTTCGAACTCCGTCTCAACTTCCTGAGGTGGTTCGGGTCCGATGACGCGTCCTGTCTGCCGAAAGTGGTCCAGGCGTTCGCTTCGTCGGCCGCGTCGCTTGTCGATCAGGAGCCGCCGCAACTCATCAATGGACAGATCTTCGGGCGCCTTGCGTCTGGGCATCGCACGGGCGATTATACCGCCCGTTTTCCGGGTTCCCTTCGGGACCGCTCCGGGCGTGTTCTCCCTTCATTTCTCTTCCTGCGCTTTGCCTCACCTTTCGTCCTGCCTATCGGTATAATCCCCGCATGCTAGAGTACCGATTCCTCCATCCCACAGAGGTGCGCTACGGCGATCTCGATCCTCAGGGACACCTGAACAACGCCAAGTACCTGGCGTACTTTGAGCAGGCTCGAGTTCGCTATTGGACTGAGCTCGGCCTCTTTTCGAGGGACCAATCGTTCACCGAGATCGGCGTGATCATTGCGGACGTCCATATCCGCTACGAGCAGCCCGTGCATTGGGGACTGCCCATCAAGGTTGGTGTATGCACCACGAAGATTGGCAACAAGTCGCTGACAGTTGATCAGTGCATTGTGGACGAATCCGGCGGGCGCCCTTATGCAACCGGCACGGTGATCCTGGTTGCCTACGACTATGAGAACCATCAGACGATGCGCGTGCCCGACGCCTGGCGCGAGCGCCTTGAGCGCTTTGAAGGTCGCAAGCTGAGTTGATCGCACTTCCGCGTGGAGTGCTCCGGTTGGGAATCACCCGTCGTGCGACTTGATGCCGGCCTCCCGCAGGTCCCGCTGGCGCAAGTTCCCGGCATCGCCGCTGCCGCGGAGCAGCTGGGCTTCGATGCACTTTGGACATCGGAGACCCGGCACGACCCGTTCCTCCCATGCACGCTGATCGCAGAACACACGTCCCGGCTGCGCTTCGGAACCGCGATCGCTGTTTCCTTTGCGCGCTCTCCAGCCAATCTTGCTTACGTCGCCTGGGACCTGGCAGCACAGTCAAACGGGCGCTTCATCCTGGGATTGGGTACCCAGGTCAAGGCTCATGTTGAGCGCCGCTTCGGGCTGCCTTGGCCCGACTCTGTGACCGGCAAGCTTCGCGAACAGATCCTTGCCATACGCGCATTCTGGGACTGTTGGCAGAGGGGCACAAAACTGAACGTCCGGGGGGAATACTACAAGCTGACCCTGATGTCGCCATTCTTCGATCCGGGGCCCATTGAGCACCCGAATGTTCCCATCTTCATCGCGGGGGTTAATGCCGGCCTTGCACAGCTCGCGGGCGAGATATGTGAAGGGTTCGTCGTGCATCCCTTTCACAGTCCGCGGTACCTGAGGGAGGTCATCTCGCCGGCCATTCAGGCGGGAGCCGAGAAGTCGGGCAGAAGCGGCCAGGAGATCTCGGTATCAGTAACCGCGTTCGTCATCACGACCGCCCGGGAGCGCGAGTTCGCGCGATCGCAGCTTGCCTTCTATGCCTCGACGCCGTCCTATCGGCCGGTCATGGCCCTGCACGGCTGGGCACACGTCGCTGAGCAGCTCTCTCTGCACGCGGCTCGCAGCGAATGGGATCGGATGCCCGGGTTGATTGCCGATGAAATGCTCGGGGAGTTTTGCCTCATGACGGATGAATCTCGTCTCCCGCAGGACCTTCTGGCGCGGTATCGCGGCGTGGCGACCCGCATCACGCTCTATAGTCCATTCCTCCCGGGCGAGCGGGACGAGTTCTGGCGACGGCTGACAGATTCCATTCGGTAGCGACTTCGGCATGTCACCCAATGCCTGTATTCGACTGGCTCGGTGCGCGCCTGGCGATCGTGACCTTCAGGTATCTGTCCTTAGCCCTCATGCTGAGGAACTGGGCGGCTGCCCTTCCCGGGGGAGAGGGTGTTACGTTGCCGCTTGGACGAGCGGGGCGGAAATGGCCGTAGTGGACGCAGTTGGGAATCTTGCTCCTGGGACTGGCGCTTGCGGTGCCCTTCTTCTGCTACCTCTGGATTCCCGTGTCGGCGGTTTACGGCTCCGGCGAGCTGGTCCTCGGCGTTCTCTGCCTCCTGGTCTACCCCGGCGCCCTCGTGTATGACCCGGATTATCTGGGCATCAGCCGCACAGACAACGTCGTCAACCTTCAGATCAGGTCGACCTAGGGGCGCAAACCCGACGTGAAGCAGCATTTCTGCAGGCAACCTGCTGACCGACTCCATCAAGAATTCGGCCTTCGGCGCGAGGATCCGTTCATCGGACCTGTCGCGGTGAAGAAAGCGAACCGGTCCGTTGGGAATGGGGAAGCCCAGTACGCCGCGTGAGGCTCACCGGCGTAGGAGGGAAGCTGACTATGGACTTTGGCGAGTATCAGGAGAAAGCACGCCAGACCGCCGCGTATCCGGTGATCGGTCACGGCGTCATCTATCCAACGTTGGGACTCGCGAACGAGGCAGGTGAGGTGGCCGGCAAGATCAAGAAGATCTTCCGCGATAAGGCAGGCGTGATCGGCGTGAGTGAGCAGGAGGCTCTGGCAGCAGAGCTTGGCGATGTATTGTGGTATCTGGCACAGGTTGCCACCGAGTTGGGTCTTTCACTGGATCAAATCGCCGCGTGCAACATCGCAAGACTGCTCGATCGGCAGTCGCGGGGCAAGATCCGCGGCGATGGAGATGATCGCTGACGGCTGACGCGGCTGAATTGAAGCACCCTGTTCCAACACTTCTGCGTCTGCAGCCGTTTCCATGCCTCTCTGCACGAAACTCTAATCTTTCTCCTACACGGTCGATGCTTGCTTTTTGGTAGAATCTTTACCGACCCAATCCGATTAATTTGGGTTGAGGAGAGATGGACACAATGGCTGGTATGGAACGCTTCACCCAGCGCGCACGGCGGGTCCTGAGCTTGGCGCACCAGGAGGCAGAGCGGGGTCATCAGAGCAGCATCGGTACCGAGCATTTGCTCCTCGGCCTGATGGAAGAGGAGGGTGGCGTGGCAGGGAGGGTGCTGCGTGAGCTTGGACTGGAATCAGCCCGCGTCCGCGAGATCATCGAGCGCGTGGGCGCGGAATCGCGTACCGAGGAGATCAAGATCGAACTTGCCCCGGACACGCAGCAAGTTCTTGAGTACGCCGTTGATGAGGCGCGGCGTCTTGGCCACCACTACATCGGCACCGAGCATATCCTGCTGGGCCTCGTGCGCGTGGACGGCACTGCCACGGAGGTGTTGCGGCGGCTGGGCGTGACCGCCGACCAGATTCGCCGGCAGACACGCCGGGTCCTGAACGAGACTGCTGCTGCCCCTGCGGCCGCGGGGAGCCAGCAGCCGGCACGCACATCCACTACCGGGCCGAAGACCCCGCTTGTGGATCAGCTGGCCGTGGACCTGACCACCATGGCCGAGGAAAAGAAGCTGGATCCGGTCATCGGCCGCCAGATGGAGATCGAGCGCGTCATCCAGATACTTGCGCGGCGAACGAAGAATAACCCCGCCCTCATTGGTGAGCCGGGAGTCGGTAAGACTGCTATCGTCGAGGGCCTGGCCCAGCGTATTGTAGAGGGTGAGGTACCCGCGCCCCTCATGAACAAGCGTGTGCTGCAACTGGATGTCGGCTCGCTTGTCGCCGGCACCATGTACCGCGGCCAGTTTGAGGAGCGCCTGAAGAGGGTCATCGACGAGCTGAAGCAGTCCGGTGCCATCCTCTTCATTGACGAGGTGCATATGCTCGTCGGGGCTGGCGCGGCGGGATCGTCTGTGGATGCCGCGAACATTCTCAAACCCGCTCTTTCACGCGGCGAGCTTCAGGTGATCGGCGCCACAACCCTGGATGAGTATCGCAAGCACATCGAATCGGACGCCGCCCTTGAGCGGCGATTCCAGCCGGTGCAGGTGGAAGAGCCCTCCGAGACGGAGACCATCGAGATCCTCAAGGGAGTACGTTCTGCATATGAGGAGCATCACCACCTGGTGATCTCAGACGAGGCCCTCGTGGCGGCGGCGCATCTTTCCTCGCGCTACATCACCGAGCGCTTCCTGCCCGATAAGGCCATCGATCTGATCGACGAATCGGCGTCGCGCGTGCGAATGTACAAGAGCCCCGCGGCCCGGCAAGCCAAGGACCTGTACGGGCAGTTGCGACAAGCGCGGCAGAATCGCTCCTTGGCTCAGGAAGAAGGCAACGGCGAAGACATACGCGAATGGCAGGATCGCGAGACCGACCTGGGAGAGCAGATCGAACGGCTCCGCTCAGGCTGGGATCGCGCCAGCAGTCCGGTCGTCTCCGCCGATGACATCGCCGAGCTGGTCTCGATGTGGACGGGCGTGCCGCTCATGCACTTGGCGGAGGAGGAATCCCAGCGCCTGCTCAAGATGGAAGACGAGCTGCGCATGTCTATCATTGGGCAGGAAGACGCCATCATTGCCATCTCCCGGGCCGTCCGCCGCGCACGCGCGGGGCTGAAGGATCCCCGGCGGCCGATCGGTTCGTTCATCTTCCTTGGCCCGACGGGGGTCGGCAAGACGGAGTTGACCAAGTCCCTGGCCAAATTCATGTTTGGCAGCGAGGATGCGGCGGTCCAGCTGGACATGTCCGAGTTCATGGAGCGCCACACAGCCTCGCGTCTCGTCGGTGCGCCTCCCGGTTACATTGGCTACGAGGATGCCGGCCAGCTTACGGAAGCCCTCAGGCGCCGGCCGTACTCGATCGTCGTCTTCGACGAG
The DNA here is from genome assembly GCA_043805815.1 of Chloroflexota bacterium. Taxonomy (GTDB): domain Bacteria; phylum Chloroflexota; class Anaerolineae; order Anaerolineales; family Villigracilaceae; genus Fen-1038. The sequence continues at coordinate 6,642 of JAZDHO010000260.1, read as the reverse complement.
GTCGAAAAGGCGCATCCCGAGGTCCACAACATGCTGCTTCAGATCATGGAGGAAGGGCATCTTTCCGACGCCAAGGGTCGCAAGGTCGATTTCCGGAACGCGATCATCGTGATGACCTCCAATATCGGTGCGGACCTGATCAAGAAGCAGTCGTCCCTCGGCTTCCAGTTGAAGCGCGACGAGGCCCTGGATGAGCAGCTGTCCTACGACGACATGCGCAAGAAGTTGAATGATTCACTCAAGCGCGCCTTCAGGCCCGAGTTCATCAATCGACTCGACAGCGTCGTCATCTTCCGCTCCCTGAACAAGGATGATATCGAGCAGATCGTGTCCCTTGAGCTGGACAAGGTTTCAGAGCGCCTCAAGGAGCATAACCTGACGCTCACAGCCAGCACCGCGGCCCTCTCGGCGCTCGCCGACGAGGGTTACGATGCAGAATTCGGCGCGCGGCCTCTGCGCCGCGTTATCCAGCAGAGGGTGGAAGATCCACTCTCCGACCGCTTGCTCGCGGGAGAATTCGTTCAGGGCGACATGATCGACGTCGACGTCACCTCGGATGGGGATGTGGAGCTCAAGCGGGCCGTGGCGCAGCCCGAGCCCACCATGTAGGCCGGTGGCCGGCCGACATCCGGACGTGGGCAAGTTTGGATACCCTTCGCCCAGCAGTAGCACTGCTGGGCGAGTTGACTCCCAGGCCTGAGCGAGTCTGTTATCTTCTCCTAAGAATATCAGGGCTGCTCTCGGCGTCTGGGCAGCATACGAGCCAGTTATCCTGGGAGTAGGGAGAATTCAGCATGCAAACTGAACTTCAGACTGCAACTTTGGCAGGCGGCTGTTTCTGGTGCCTGGAGGCTGTCTTTGATGAGCTCAAGGGAGTGGAGTCCGTCGAGTCCGGCTACTCCGGCGGACGCACGCAGCAGCCCAGCTATCGCGACGTCTGCACCGGAACGACGGGGCACGCCGAGGCCGTGCAAGTGCGCTTCGATCCCGGCGTATTGGCGTACCGCGATCTGCTCAATGTCTTTTTCGGTGTGCACGACCCCACTACTTTGAACCGCCAGGGCGCCGATGTGGGAACCCAGTATCGTTCGGCCATCTACTATCACGACGACGCCCAGAGGGTGATCGCCGAGCAGCTCATCCGTGAGCTCGATGAGCAGCGCATCTGGGATCAGCCCATCGTCACCGAAGTGGCGCCGTTGGATCAGTTCTACATCGCAGAGGACTACCACCAGGAATACTTCGCCAGGAATCCGTACCAGCCGTACTGTACGGCCATAGTTGCTCCGAAGGTGGCCAAGTTCCGAAAGCATTTCATCGATCGGCTGAAGAAGCAACCTGCATAGTACTTCATTGGGCCTGGACCTTAAGAAGCAGAGCGCAGAGATCACTCTGCGCCCTGCAGTTGTCATGCGCCGCGGCAGGACTGCTGGCTCTACGGTGGGGTTTTTCCGCCCAGCAGGCGCAGATGCGTCTTCCGCATGCAGCGGTTCATGATCACCTTGAGGCCCGCGGCCTCTGCCGTGCGGGCCGCCTCCTCGTTGATCACCTGCTCCTGCATCCAGACGACCCGCGCCCCGGCTTTGATCGCCTGGTCGACCACGGCCGGAACGTCCTCGGGCCTGCGGAAGACCTGCACCACATCGATCTTGGCGGGGATGGATGCCAGGTCCGGGTACGTCTTGCGCCCCTGGATCTCAGGAGTCCCTGGGTTGACAGGGATCATCTCGTAGCCCTGTGCCAGCAGGTATGCGAATATCCCGTAGCTGGGCTTGTCCTGGTTCGAGGAGACACCCACGCATGCCACGGTCTTGATGCTCAACAGGATTTCACGCAGTTGCTCGTCGGCTTCGATTGTCATGTGATCCTCACCTTAGCGCGATAACTGCAGTGGGAGTGTGACTTGGAAGCATGTCATACCCGGCCTTGAAGTAAGGTCGATCCGGCCCCCGTGATTGTTGACCACCGTGTAGGCGATATGCAGCCCGAGCCCCGTGCCGAGGCCCGGCGGCTTGGTCGTAAAGAACGGCTCGAACACCCGTTTCTGGATGTCAACCGGGATGCCGGGACCGTTATCCTGGATCTCGACGAGGATCTGGTTGCCTTCTTGACGCGTGCGGATGATGATCTCACCTGTGCCCTGCATCGCATCCACGGCGTTGTCGAGGATATTGGTCCATACCTGGTTGAGCTCGCTGCCGTGGGCCTCGAGGGGAGGCAGGCCCGGCGCGTATTCGCGCTTGATGCTGACTCCGGATTTCATCTTGTGCCGCAGGATCACCAGAGTGTTCTCCAAACCCTGGTGCAGGTCGACCTGCTGCACCGGCCCCTGATCGAGATAGGAGTAGGCCTTCACCGAGCGCACGATCTCAGACATGCGCTCGGTTCCCATTCCGATCTCGTCCAGCAGGGAGTACGCCATGCAGCCGGTTGCCAGCCAGCGGACGACGATCCTCAGGTTGTCCGGCTCAAAGGTCTCCTGGAGCTCTGCCATCCCATCGGTGTCCCAGCCCGCGGCCACAAGACCCGGGGCGAGTTCCCAGGCGTCCTCGATTCCGATGCCTTCCATCCAGGCCTGCACCACGCTTTCTCGGTCGCTCTGCGTCATGGGATCGAGGATCGGTGCCGTTGCGCTGCCCGACTCGATCCTCCTCTTCAGCACGTCGATCATCCGCTGCTGCCGCGTCGGCAGGCCGCAGTTGGCGACCTCCGTTGTGAGTCTTGCCCACTCTGTGAACGCCTTGCGCAGCTGACCCGCGCTCCTGCCCACGGCAGCCGCGGGATTGTTCAGCTCGTGTGCCAGGCCCGCCGCCAGCGTTCCGAGCGCCGCCATTTTCTCCGTCTGTCGGAGCAAGCCCTCGTTCTGGCGCAAACGCAGGCTCACCGTCTTGAGGATATTCAGCGCCGCCGTGGGGCTGTGCGCCAGCATCGCCTGGAATGCATCGCCGCGTATCTTCAATACCTGGCTCTGGCCTACCGACCGCACTGTGGCGGTTCTCGGTGCCTTGTCGAGCAGGGCCATCTCTCCGAAGACCTCGCCCGATTCGCGCACGGCAATGACGATGTCTTGTACGTCGGACTTCTTGATGACCTCGAATTCCCCTTCCACGACAACATAGGCCGCGTCGCCGGGCGCGCCCTCTTCGATCAGGTCCACTCCGGCAGGAACGGTCATACGTTCGGTTTGGCCGGAAAGTGTGTCGAGGTCCGATTCAGAAAGGCCCGAGAACAGATCCAGGCGCCGAAGGAAATCCCTGTTCATAGCGAATTCAGGTAGGCCTCGATGGCGCCCACGGCGATTCCCCCTTCGCCCGTGGCGGTTGCCACGCGATGCGTGGTCCCGAGGCGAACGTCGCCCGCAGCAAAGATGCCCGGCACGCTTGTCTCCAGGATCATGGGATCCCGGTCCAATGGCCACCCCTTTGGCGGCTTGCCATCCTTCATCAGTTCCGTACCCGTGAGGATGAAACCCTTCTCATCCACAACAACCAGGTCTCTTACGATTTCGCTTTGGGGTAGCGCGCCGATGAAAATGAATACAGCCGCCACCGGAAGCGACCGGGTTTCATCCGCCTGATTGTCCCTGACGACGACAGATTCGATCCTCCCCGGCTTGCCATGAATCTCCACCACCTCTGTTTGCAGCAGGTGCTCGATCTTCGGGTTGGCTGCCTCCGCGTCGATCAGGTACTTCGACATGGTCGGTCCCGCAGGGCTGCGGATCACTTGCGTGACCTTGCTGGCAAACCGGCTCAAGTACATCGCGCCCTGCCCCGCCGAGTTGGCGCCGCCGATGACAAGCACCGGCTGATCCTTGTAGTTCATTGCTTCCGTGTACGCGGCCCCGTAGTACACGCCAGCTCCGATCAGATCCTTGATGCCGGGTATGTCAAGCCGCCGAAAACGCGCACCCGTGGCGATCAGAACCGCCTTGCTCGAGACCTGGGATCCATCCGATATGACTGTCACGCGATAGCTGTCCTGGATCCTGATTGCCTCCGCAGCCTGGGTCGAAATGATCTCGGCGCCGAAGCGCTTCACCTGGGCCATCGCTCGCCGCGCCAGGTCCATTCCCGAGAGCCCGTTGGGGAAGCCCAGGTAGTTCTCGATGCGGGGGCTGTTGCCTGCCTGCCCGCCGGGTGCCTGCTTCTCGATGATTAGGCACCGGATCCCGTTGGACGCGGCGTAGACGGCCGCGGCCAGACCGGCGGGGCCAGCTCCAATGATGACCAGGTCATAGAACGGCAGGGAGGCCTTCGTCTGGAAGCCGGTCTTCTCAGCCAGATCGCGTATCTCCGGATCGACAAGTGCACTTCCGTCCGGAAAGTAGACGACCGGCAGCTTCAGTTCGCCTGTCTGCTGGCCCTCCACTAGGGCCCGCGCCTTGGCGTCCTTATCCACGTCGAGCCACTGATACGCGATCTGGTGCCGGGCCAGAAAGTCCTTCACGTCGTGAGATCTGGGAGACCACAGGGTGCCGGCAACACGCAGCCCTTCGAAGGGCAATCGCACGGATGCATGCCAATCATCAAGCAATTCTGTCAGGATGGGATACAGATTTTCCTCGGGCGGATCCCAGGGTTTCATCAAGTAGTAGTCAAGTTGCAGGCTGTTGATCGAGGAGATGGCCACTTCGGTATCCGCGTAGGCTGTCAGCAGGACCTTCTTGGCTTCCGGAAAGAACTCGCGGACTTGCTCCAGGAATTGCAGCCCGGTCATCTGCGGCATCCGCTGATCCGTCAGGAAGAGTGCCACGATTTCGTTCCGCTGCTGCAGCTGCCGCGCGAATTGGAGCGCCGCCTCGCCGGAGTTCGCCTTGACCACGCGATGCTGCCGGCCGAACCTGGCACGGACGTCGCGCTCGACCGCGTTCAACACGGCTTGGTCATCGTCGATGACCATGATCACTGGAAGTGCCACAACTCCCTCTCCTGCCGCTGGAGACGTTAGCCTCTCCATTTGGCTGCGCGAGTATAGCATAGGCGTGTCTTTCATCTCGACGGTATAATCCCTCCGGCAATTGACACGCATCCATCTTCGTGAATATCATCCCAATGCCTCCCCTTGATCCTCCTTCGGCCACGCAGCCGGCCTTCTGGGTCCGTGACGTTCCGGTCTACGGCGATGCCATCCTGGCGCCGATGGATGGCTATTCAGATTGGCCGTTTCGTTCGATGTGCCGCGCCCTTGGCTCGGCCATGAGCTACAGTGAGTTTGTTCAGGCCGAACACATCCTGCGCAGCGAACGATACATGCGCACCAAGCTGCACTTTGAACCGGGCGAGCGCCCCTTGGTATTTCAGCTCTACGGCGACGACCCCGATGCCATCCTGCGCGCCGCCCTCGCCGTGCAGGAGCTGGGGCCTGATGTCATCGACATTAACATGGGTTGCCCCGCCAAGAGCGTTGCCTGCCGCGGCGCTGGCGTCGGCCTGATGCGCACGCCACTTAAGGTGGCTCGCCTGTTTCGAAGGCTCACGCGGTCGCTCACGGTGCCGATCACCGGCAAGATGCGCCTGGGTTGGGATGACGCCCGCACGTATAAACTGATCGCCAGGATCGTGGAGGAGAACGGGGGCTCCCTCATCGCCGTCCATGCGCGCACGCGCGAGCAGACTTACGGCGGGGAGGCAGACTGGGACGCGATCGCGGAAGTCAAGGCGGCTGCCGGCATTCCGGTGATCGGGAATGGGGACGTGAAAACGCCCGGGGATATCCGACGCATGCGGGAATACACCGGCTGTGATGCGGTGATGATCGGCCGTGCTGCCATCGCCAATCCCTGGATCTTTTCCGGTTTGGAGCGCCAGCAGGTCACAGCGGAGCAGGTGCGCCATATGGTAGCCCTGCACCTCGAGCGCAACATACAGTTCTATGGACCGGATGATGGTCCGCGCCTGTTCCGCAAGCATGCAGTGCAATACCTCATGCTTCGCCGCCTATCTCGGGAGGATCGCAAGGCTCTCCTTCGTCGGCGGCCGTCAGAGGAGTTGCTTGCCCTCTTGAACGAGATCCACGCCGTCGTCTGATCGAACGCCCGTGGCGGGCGGTCCGGCGCCACAATTCCGTTATACTCGCGGCATGCCCAGGACTCACTCGCGCTTTGTCTGCCAGCAGTGTGGGCGCGTCTCCGCCAGCTACATGGGCAAGTGCCCGCAATGCGGAGCCTTCAACAGCATGCTCGAGGAGCTCGTCCGCGACGAGCCGGCCGCGCAGGGCCCGGCTGCTGTTCGCGGCCTCACCGGCCGCTCGCAGCCGCGCCCCATCGCGGAGATCGGCGGTGATGCCGAGGACCGCATCACCCTGCCGATCGCGGAGTTTGCCCGTGTCCTGGGTGGGGGCATTGTCCCCGGATCCATCGTGCTGGTCGGCGGCGACCCTGGCATCGGCAAGTCCACCCTGGTGCTGCAGATGGCCGTGGAGATGGCCCGCCGTCAGCGCGTGCTGTACGTCTCTGGCGAAGAGTCAGAACGGCAGATCAAGATGCGTGCGGCCCGTTTGGCGGTGGGGGGAAAAGAGCTGCCGCCCGAGCTCCTCTTGGTCACCGAGACTAATCTGGAGGTCATCCTGAGCCATGTGGCGGAGGTCAAGCCCTCCCTTCTGATCATCGACTCGATCCAGACGGTGTACCTATCGGAAATG
>JAZDHO010000259.1:0-4812 GCA_043805815.1 Chloroflexota bacterium | reverse complement strand
GTCAGTGCCGTGGTCGGAGTGGATCCGGTGACAGGCGAGGAGATCCAGTCCCCTTTGAGCGAGGAGTTCCTGGTGCCGTCCTCCTGCGCCTCACTGGAAATTACATTGAACACCTTGTGGGTCTACGGCGTGTACGATGGGGATCCGTGCACCATCTTCACAGATTGCCGCGATGACTATGAGGCCTATGGCTGGGTGGGGTTCAATGGAGGACGATTCGTCTGGAACGACCACTGCGACACCGGACTTGGCCGGGGATGCTTGCGCGCGGGGCCGTTTTATTCCAGGGTGCTGGAGGCCTCCGAGCATAACTGGTCGGGCTTTTCGCTCAACACTGGCGACGGATGGCGTCGCGGCAACAACGTGATCCGCATACCGATCCACGACGGTGAGCCGCTGAACCTTGCTTTCATGCTGTGGGATCACGATGGCGCCAGCGATGATGAGACGTGGTGCGGCACACGTTCCCGCACCCTGGCGGAAGCCCGTACGGTGGCGGAATGGCTGGCATTCGATCAGGTCCTGGCCTACGACAGCAATGTCACACACCATGGCAACTGCATTGTCGATTTCCGAGTGCGCGGCCTGCCCGCTGGCGCGCCATGAGGTCATCGCGAGGTGCTGAGATGAGAACGAAGTCGTTTTTGGCCACTCTGGGCATGCTCTGCCTGCTGCTTCTCGTGGCGGGCTGCAACCTGCAAGCTGGCGGAGCCGGGCCCCGCACCTGGATCGACGCGCCCCTGGACGGCTCGACCGTGGAGCTGGGGCCGGTGGTCGTCCGTTCACATGCTGCCTCGGAGGGCGGAACAGCTCAGGCGGCGCTGCTGGTCAACGGCGCGCAAGTGCGCGTGGACTCGGCTGTTGATGGCTCCGGGGCGCTGATCGAGTTCGCGCAGGTCTGGACGCCGCAGGGACCGGGCGAATACCTGCTGCAGGTCATCAGCACGGATCATGCGGGGAACGAGGGGCGCTCCAACGTCGTGCGCCTCGTCGTTGGCGGTCAGCCCGCAGTGGCGACCACTGCCGTGCCAGTGACTGGCACGCCTGCAACGGCCACCATCACGCCCACCTTCACGGCCACCGGAGCAAGTGGGCCGACCTTCACTTTCAACGTGCCGGCCAACTGCCGGGAGGGACCGTCGCAGGCCTACGAAGTCGTGACCGCGTTCCTGTCTGGGCAGCAGGTGGCTATCGAAGGCCGCAACCCGGACAGCAGCTGGTTCTGGGTGCCAGTGCCCGGCGGCGGGCACTGTTGGGTATCCGGCACCACCGGCGTACCGCAGGGCCCGTACGGCCAGACCGCGGTGGTCCAGCCCCCTGCGCCTCCGATCATCACCACGGAGGTTCCGCCGCCAGCCGCAACCACGGAGGTGCCTCTGTCGCCACCCGCTGCGCCCGGGAATTTCAACGTACAGGAGTTGGTGTGCTCGTCGGAGGCTTACACCGTCCGCTTGTCGTGGCAGAACGTGCAGGGCGAAGACGGATACAGGATCTATCGCGACGGCGCATTGATCAACACCCTCGCCGCCAATGCACAGTCCTACGACGACGCCTCGCCGGACTACAACTCCCACGCCTATCGCACAGAGGCTTTCAACGCCAGCGGCACGGCCAGCAGCGCCGTGAAGAACTCCACGGGTTGCGTGTACTAGGCGGGCGCCGCCACCCCGGCTCACTCCTATCGCCAGAGTCCGGGTCTACCCCGGGGCCGCGTTCCGATTCGTCGTCCGCAGCCCAAATCCTTGGATTCGAGCAATTGTTGCGTAGGGGCACGACACCCGGTAGGGGCACGCCATGATGCGCTGGAACCAATGCGTCAAATTCCCTATCGAATGGATATAACTATCAATGCTGCCTGACGGCCTCGAGGTAAGCCGCCCGGCGGAATCCGGCGGAGACTCTCTATCGCTCTACGCCTGGCCGGCGGGCGGGACAAGCATCCACGAAGGTCCAGCCCGCCAGGTCAGCTTCAGCGACTTGTTGGCCCGCTCTCCGAGATAAGTCAAGACGGCTGCGGTAGAGTCGACTCCAATATCCTCAAGATTGCCCCATCAACGGTTTCGTCGAATTTCCGGGCAAACAAGCCTTGACTTGCCAGCAAGAATTCGGCGTCTTTGAATGTGAAGTCCTTGGGACGGAGCTTTATTGTTCCGATCGGCACCCACACAATTGTTCTTTTATCGTCGTTGACGATCGTCCCCTTGTAGGTAGTATTCATTATTACCGTTTGAAAGAATCCTTCGTCAGCAATAAAGCTGTGCCGATAGAAGCTCTTGAACCTCTTCACCTCAAGGCTGGAGCACACAAATTCACAGAACTTCCTGCTGGCGATCAGCCACTGATTTCCGATTTGAAAGGTCACGCCTTGAGGATACAGTCGCTTGATTGGAATGCGCAGTATCCGGTTGCCAGACTCGACATAGTAGTTTTGTAATCGAGATACTGTTTCAGGCCGGAACTTGCTCTGGTCGGCAACTCGGATGAAATCCTTTCCCGCGTTACCGCCCAGGAAATCCTGGATGTGTCTCTGTGACTTGAGGGGGAAATCCTGTCCGCTAAGGTTTATGAAGAATTCCCATTTCGAACTGATCCTCAATAGCTCCTGGATCCCTCGCAATTCAGCATCTACGATGCTGTATCCCCCCCAGAGAATACTCTGGCTCTCAAGCAAGGATGCGTTGGTAAAGCTTGACAAGAATCCTTGTATGTCCGTTCGTAATCCAAGGCCTGATCTCCTGTCCACGTGTACCAGGTAGTAGTTGGCGGGATGGTAGATTGCCCTGAAGAGTCTTTTGAACTGCCGGGGATAGCGGTGCACCAGGATGAAGTATGCGATCATGTCCTGAACCGTTACCTAATACCACGGCCTGGCCGAACAATGGACGACACCTTTGCATATGACGAACAGGTCGACCAGATGTTCAGTCGTCGTTCTACTGCCCAATAGCATGTAAACGGCACTTATAACATGCCGTTGTGGACATTATTTATGCAGAAATAGGCGCTGAGATTCGCTGAATGCTGATCCAGTATAAGCCATATCCGGGTGCAATTCAAATCCCCGATGATGTCCTGGGGATGTCTCAATGTCCTGCGAACGTCCCTGCCTTTGGTGCGCTGCATTCACTGCTTGTGACACCGTTCGATTTCCAACAAACAATAGCGTATTGAACAAGAACACCCCTCTGAAAAAGGCAAACCATATCGTGCCCCTATGTGCGGACGCGAAAGCGTCCGCACCATCGTTACGAAATACGCGCCGGGCGGGACTCGTTCGGAAGAGCCTGGCAACAGTCAACCACCGGGTAAGCCCGGACCCCTTTGAGAACAAGACCCGGCGGAGATGTGGAAAACCGCCTGTCGGCGTTGCAGAATCCCGGCGCCCGGTCGCACGATATGTTGGGGAGCTGAAGCGCAGGACCCCCGCGTTCGGTGGGATGATGCCGGATTCAGGGTTCCACCCAGCGCATAGGTCTCTTCCAATCGATGATTCGCTGTTCGCAGGGATCGTCGATCAGCTGAAATGCCAGCGTTTGGTTGCGGTGGTCTTGCTTCGTCAGTGAAAGCAGATACGTTCCATGCCCGCAGAAATCCTCGACGTGAAATGTCTCTCCCTCGAACCAGTACCGGGCGGGTGTGCTGAAGACCGGCTTGGACTCGAGCTGCTCATACGTGTAGGCGATGATCAGTGTTCCATCTTCCCGAAACTGGTGAAAGCCGCGTTCATACAACACCTGGCTGTCCCAGATACCCACTATCTCCTGTGGTGAAGTGGGGATGACCTTTGGCACAGTGGGCACTACCTCCACCGTGGCTGGAGGCGAGGAAGTGGACGTCGGAGTGAGGGGAGGCACAGGGCTGGGTTCCTGTGTGGCAGGCGGGGATGTGCACGCACCAATCAGGATTACGAATACGGCAAGCGTATGAGCTGTCTGGTGTCTCATGGTGCAAATGCCTCCTTCTGGGGCCAATGGGTGGAATGGTCCGGATCGGCGGCGAAAGCAAGCGCGCGGGGCACCTGTGGAGACAAGAGACGGGTGGTGATCGACCACCGGCGTCTCGTCTGATGCACGGAGCGGGACCTTCTTTCCCTAAGGCCCGCTGAAGGAAAACGTCACCCTGGAGTCAAATGGATCGCCGTCAACGACGCCGGTGTTTCGGACGGGGATTTCGCCGGGCGCCGAAGCCAGGATCGCGACGTTCCACTGGCGCATCGCTCCCACATGCGGATGAACCGCCTCCAGCCAGCCGAACGCCTCGAGATTGACCGGCCTGCCATTGATAAAGATCTCGTGAGTGTGCTGCGTCCACATCGTTTCAAGGTCCGTTGCACCGGAGCCATAGATGTTCTCAGATACATTCACCTTCCTCCCGACCTTCGCGTCGCAGCGGTAGTTCTCGGTGGTTCCCTCCTGGACGCACGACACCCCCCAGCCGTAGCTGACGCTCTCGGCATCGCCGGTGGTGATCAGGAAGTCCCCGATCTTGTCCCCTGGATTGATCGCCGATGGCGCACAGCTCACCAGGAAGATCGCGCCGCAGACTATCAACGCAGCCATCGCAGACCTGCTCATACTCAGCCTCCCTCCCAAAAAGGGTGGAGCAGGTCAGCCTCGCGTAGATCGCCCCACCACGCGGCGCGGCTATTGTGAAGGGCCGCACGAATACAGTGTACTGCGAAGGGGGGCGGATTACAACGGGGGCAGGGGCGGTCGCCCTGAGGTCACTGCCATGCATAGGAGTGCAGCGGTCCCACCGGGCGCCAGCTGCCGGTGCGCGCCGCCCCTGGAACAGCGCCGGGCCGGACGGCAG
>JAZDHO010000258.1:0-13493 GCA_043805815.1 Chloroflexota bacterium | reverse complement strand
ACGATGCACAGGATGGTGTATCCGTTCCTTTCCATCTTCGCGCGCGGACTGGGCGTGGATGTGATCACCATCTCGTTCGCGCTGACCGGCAGGAACATGGTGGGGATCTTCGGCCCGCTCCTGGCGACGATCTCGGACGTTCGCGGACGCAGGCTCGGGATGCTGATCGGCGTCGGCCTCTTTACGCTGGGGACCGCACTGGTGGCCCTCTGGCCGGGTGTGATCACGTTTGCGGCGGCGTTGGTACTCGCCATCCTGAGCAAGTCCCTGTTCGATCCCGCGGTGCATGCGTATTTCGGCGATCGTGTCTCCTACGAGCGGCGCGGCACGGCGGTTGCGGTCACCGAGATGGCATGGTCCATGGCTTTTATCGCCGGCGTGCCAGCGATGGGCTTTCTCATCGCGAGATTCGGTTGGCAGGCGCCATTCCCAGTGCTGACGCTCCTGGGTCTGGGCATGCTGGCCGTGATCTGGCGGCTGATACCACACGACAAGCCGGTAACACCGCCCGCACCGGCATTGTCAAACCTGCGGACCGTGCTCAGTTCGATTCCGGCGGTGGCGGGAATCTCCATTGCGCTCTGGGCAGGCGCGGCCAACGAGGTGGTCAACCTGGTCTTCGGAGTCTGGCTGGCAGATTCGTTCGGGCTGCAAATCGCGGCCCTGGCCGGCGCATCTGCAGTAATCGGACTGGCCGAGCTGGGAGGCGAGGGCCTGGTTGCCACGGTCACGGATAGGATCGGCAAACCGCGAGCTGTGGCGCTGGGTCTCGCGGCGAACATCCTGGCCTCGGCTTTGCTGCCCTGGATCGGGCGCACGGAGGCGGGTGCCCTCGTTGGCCTGTTCCTGTTCTACATTTCGTTTGAATACCTTGTGGTCAGCCAACTGCCTATGATGACGGAGGTTGTGCCTGCGGCCCGGGCAACGACGATCGCGTTGAACTGGATCGGCTTCGGCATTGGGCGCTCAGCCGGCGCATTGCTTTCCACCTTCGTCTACGCGACACTTGGTTTCGGGGCAGTGGCAGCCGCGGCGGTGCTCTTCAATATCCTGGCGTTGCTGGCCCTGGCCGAAATGCAGCAGAAACTCACCGTGATGCCGCGGCTGCTGGCATGGATGCGGCGGTCCGCATAGACCGGCTGATATAATCGACCATCACACTACGCCGAACAGAATCCATGGCTGGGGATACGGACAAGTACACGCGTGGCAAGGGACTGCTCGAGCCGCTGCTGGCGCGACTGCGCACACAGCGCGCCAATCAGCTTATCCCGCCTGACCTCCGAAACGGCCGGATCCTGGACATTGGATGCGGGTCGTATCCATATTTCCTGGCGCATACGGCGTTCAAGGAAAAATTCGCCGTTGATCAGCTGCCGATGCCAAAGGAAACGGCCGACCGCAACCGGATCGAGTTCTTTGAGCTCAATCTGAACCAGGAGCCACACCTGCCCTTTGATTTCGAGTACTTCGATGTCGTGAGCCTGTTGGCCGTCGTGGAGCACCTGAACCCCAAGAGCATGGCCATGCTATTCAAGGAATGCCATCGGGTGCTGAGGCCGGGCGGGATGGTCGTCCTGTCAACACCAGCGGCATGGTCCGATGGTTTGCTGCAGGTGATGGCACGCCTAAGCCTCGTCAGCGCGGAGGAGATCCACGAACACGCATTTGCCTACACCCTGCCATTGATCGGCTGGCACTTCGGGCAAGCCGGCTTTGAAATGACCAACGTCAGGTTCGGTTACTTCGAACTCATGCTGAACATGTGGGCGACGGCGCGGAAATAGGCCGCAATGCTCATCCATTCGGCGGCCGAACTGCTGACGCTGGCAGGCGGCCCCCAGCGCGGCAAGGCGCTCGGCACACTGGGGATCATTGAGCATGGCGCGGTGCTGGTGAGGGAGAGGAAGATCGCGGCCGTGGGAACGACGGATGAGCTGCGAGGCGTCTACCGGGATGAGCCGGAGCTCGACGCCAGTGGCTGCGTCGTGCTACCGGGGTTCGTTGACCCTCATACGCATGTGATCTGGGCGGGGGATCGTGCCCGCGAATTCGGAATGCGCCTTGAGGGCGCCAAATACCTGGACATCCTGGCCGCCGGCGGCGGCATCCTTTCGACAGTCCGGAAGACGCGCGGCGCTTCCATTCAGGAGCTTGTGAAGCAGACACGGCCGCGCCTAGAGCGCATGTTCGCACACGGCACGACGACAGTCGAGGCCAAGACCGGGTACGGACTCGAGACGGCGACCGAGTTGCGATTGCTGGAGGCGCTGCTCGCGCTGGACGAGGAGTCGCCGATCGACATCGCGGTCACGTTTCTGGGAGCGCACGCCATCGCGCCGGAGTTCAAGGACGACCCCCAAGGGTACACGAACTTGATCTGCAACGAGATGCTGCCCGCGGCCCGGGAATGGTGGCAGGAGCGCGCCGGCGGGCGGCCGCAGCCCTTTGTGGACGTCTTCTGCGAAAGCAAGGCATTCACGCTTGAGCAGTCACGCCAGATCCTGACGCGGGCGCGCGAGCTGGGTTTTCCGCTCAAGATCCATGCCGACGAGTTCGACAACCTCGGCGGCGCGTCGCTGGCGGTGGAATTGGGGGCCGCAAGTGCGGACCACCTAGTGAAGACCTCGGAGGCCGACGTGGCGGCGCTGGCTGGATCGGAAACGGTGGCAGTGTCGCTGCCTTGCACACCTTTCGGGCTGGCAGAACGGGAGTACACACCTGCCAGGAAGATCCTCGAAGCCAACGGACTGCTGGCGCTGGCCACCGACTGCAACCCGGGGACCGCCTGGAACGAATCGATGCAATTCACCATTGCCCTGGCCTGCCGCTTCCTGGGCCTGACGCCGGCGCAAGCGATCGCGGCCGCCACCATCAACGCGGCATACGCCCTGCGCCGGGAGGGGAGCATCGGCTCCGTGGAGGTGGGCAAGCAGGCCGACCTTGTGGTCCTCGAGGTGCCGGAGCACGGGCATCTGGGCTACAGATTCGGGACGAATCTGGCACGGCAAGTGGTCAAAAATGGCCATGTGTATTCGATCAGCAGGGGCTATCATGAGGCGGCGTGAGGAAAAGGGATCTCCTGCATGCCGATTGATCTTTCCTCTTTTGACATCAGCGTGGTGGGGTGGATTCTTATCGGCGTGGCGGGCATCGTCCTGGCGGTCGCCCTGCTGCGTCTCCTCGGTCACCTGCTGCATCTCCTTCTCAGGGGCTGCGGCGTCATCCTGGTGGTGCTGGTCGCGCTGTACATCCTGCGATTTCTCGGCGTGATCTAGGATACAAGTTACGCAGCCAAGATCCGGGACGAGGGATATGCTCGTCCCGGATCTTCGTTTGAGAGGCTGGAGCCCGCTTTGATACAATAGGTCGAAATCAGACGGTCCGGAGAAAAAATGCAGATCGATATCATCGGCGTGCCCATTGACCTGGGCGCGGATCGGCGCGGCGTCGATATGGGCCCAAGCGCCATGCGCTATGCCCACCTGCGGCAAAGGCTCGAGGCGCTGGGCTACGCGGTGGACGACACGGGCAACATCGAGGTGCCGATCGCGGAGATGTGCACCGTCGACGAACCGAATCTTAGGTACATCGACTGCATTGTGCCGATGGCGCGGCGCGCGGCAGGCGCGGTGGCCAGTTCGGTGGCGGGCGGCCGCTTCCCGCTGGTGCTGGGCGGCGACCACAGCCTCTCGCTCGGTTCCATCCGAGGCGCGGCCAGGAACAGGAAAGTAGGCCTGATCTGGGTTGACGCGCACGCCGACTTCAACACGGAAAACACCACTCCGTCGGGCAACATCCACGGCATGCCGCTCAGCGCCCTTTGCGGCCGCGGCGACAAGCGCCTGACACGTCTATGGGAGGAAGCACCGATGGCGGTGGACCCGCGCCGAGTGGCGGTCATCGGCGCGCGAGATCTGGATCCAGGTGAGAAAGCCAACCTGCGCGAGGCCGGAGTGATGGTAATGGGCATGGAGCAGATCGATCGCCTGGGTATGAGCGCGGCGGTGGAGAAGGCGATCACGCGCGTGTCGCAGGATGTGGACGGCCTGTACCTGTCGTTTGACATGGACGCGCTGGATCCAAGGCATGCGCCGGGCGTCGGCACGCCGGTGGCGGCCGGGCTGACGCAGCGGGAGGGGCACGTGGCCTGCGAGCTGATCGGCGAGACCGGAAGGCTGATCGGCATGGACATGGTCGAGGTGAATCCCATCCTGGATGTGCAGAACCAGACCGCCTCGCTGGCGGTGGAACTCGTGCTTTCTGCGCTGGGCAAACGCATCTGGGAGGGCGAATAGTGCCAATGCACGAGAGCGACACGAACACAGAACAACCGCTTCTGAGTGAGCTCGAGCAATTGGCACGGCAGGCCGGCGAAATCGTTCGCGACGGGTTCGACCAGCCGCACGCCATCTCCTACAAGGGCGTGATCGACCTGGTGACAGAGATGGATCATGCTTCGGAGAGCTTCTTGCTGGGCGAGATCAAGCGGCGCTGGCCGGGAAGCACGATCATGTCTGAGGAAAGCGGGCTGACGCAAGGCCAAACGAAGCACACCTGGCATGTGGACCCGCTGGACGGCACAGTCAACTATGCCCACCGTATCCCGATCTTCTGCGTCTCGATCGCCTACGCACACAAGGGGAGGATCAGCCTGGGGGCGGTGTACGACCCGATGCGCGACGAGATGTTCAGTGCGGAGCGCGGGCGCGGGGCAGCGCTCAACGGCCGGGAAATTCATGTTTCCGACGCAACGGAACTGCAGAAGAGCGTGCTGGTAACGGGTTTTCCATACGACGCGTGGGACAGCGACCGGGACAATTTCGAAAACTTCGTGCGCTTGAGCAAGATGACGCAGGGCGTGCGGCGCCTGGGATCGGCTGCGCTGGACTTGGCCTGGGTCGGCGCGGGCAGGTTCGACGGGTTTTGGGAGATCTCATTGAGTCCGTGGGACATTGCAGCCGGCGGGCTGGTCGCCGAGGAGGCCGGGGCCAGGGTCACGAATATCCACAATGGTCCGGACTACCTTGCGATGCCGCAATCGATCGTCGCCGCAGCCCCAGGGATCCACGCGCAAATCCTGGAACAGCTGGGCATGCGGGAGAGGCCTCCACCGCGGCCGTAATCACCCTGCAACGCAGGGAAACGAGCCTGCCCTTAGAATTGGCGGGAACCAAAGGCCGGACGAATGGCCGAGACTGAAGTACCCATCAGCAAGGCGAAGATAGTGCTCCCGCGGCGCCGCGGCGAGCTGCTGAGCCGTGCGCGCTTGCTGGACATTCTGACCGAGCGGCTGGACCGCCGGTTAGTCATCGTCTCTGCCCCGCCGGGGTACGGCAAGACATCGCTCTTGATCGACCTGGCTCACCAGAGCGAGCTGACGTTCTGCTGGCTGGCGCTGGACGCACTGGACACGGATCCCCAGCGCTTTATAAGCTACCTGATCGCGGCACTGGCGGAGCGCTTCCCGGATTTCGGCGCGCGCACCCGGTCGGTCCTGACGAACCTGACCAACTTCGATTCGGGCCTGGAGCCTGTACTGGTAACGCTGGTCAACGAGATGCACGATGAGATCGCCGAGCACTTCGTCCTGGTGCTCGACGATTTTCATATTCTGGACGAGGCTCGGATCGTCCAGTCGTTCATCACGCGCTTTGCGAGGCTGATGGACGAGAACTGCCACCTGATCCTCTCCTCCAGAACACTGCCTGAGCTTCCAGACCTGCCGCTGCTGGTGGCGCGTGACGAGGTCGGCGGCCTCGACTACGCGGACCTGGCATTCCGATCCGAGGAGATCCAAGCACTGCTGGCCCAGAACCAGGAGCTGAACCTCTCCGACGATGAGGCCCGCCGGCTGGCGGAGGCAACCGAGGGATGGATCACCGGGATCCAATTTGCCGATGTGAACTCGCTGCGGGCGGGAAGGAATCCCTTCCACACGACCCGGGTCATGGGAGTGAGCGTATTTGACTATCTGGGGCAGCAGGTGCTCGACCAGCTGCCGCATGACATGCAGGCTTATCTCCTACGTACCTCGATGCTGGATGAATTTGACGCCGACCTGTGCGATGCAGTCCTTGCTCCGCTGTACCCCGAGCACGGGGACCACGCGCAACTGCTGGACTTCGTGCGCCACAAGAACCTGTTCGCCCTGCCGGTGGGCTCCAACGGGCAGTGGCTGAGGTACCATCATCTCTTTCGTGATTTCCTGCAGGCGCGGTTCCGAAGAGAGTATCCACTTGAAGTTGGACCGCTGCTGCGAAAGCTGGCCGAGGTTCGGGAGGAGCGCGGCGAATGGGAGGCAGCGTACCAGCTTTACAAACAGCTGGGGGAGGTGCAGGGGCTTGCGAATCTAATCGAACGCTGCGGGGAAACGCTTTACCGAAATGCATTGCTGACGCTTGAAGCCTGGCTTCACGACCTGCCGCCATCCGTGGTGCGCCAACGACCGCGATTGTTGTCCTTACGCGGAGCCGTGGCCTACATGAAGGGGCACGCTGATGAGGCGGTGCGGGTACTGGACGATGCCATCACCCAGCTGAGGGCAGGGGATGACCTCGCCTCCCTGACGAGGGCACTGGTGTGGCGGGGTTATGCCTACCGGTTCCTGGGAAGCTACGACCGCGCCATACAGGATGCGGTCGATACAATGCTCATCACGGAGGAACGGGATGGCCTGCAGGACATCCATGCCAACGCGCTGCGCCTGCGTGGTTTGAGCTTGTTCCGCCAGGGACGCACCCTGCAAGCCATGGAAGACCTGGAGAGATCCCTGGCAATCAGCGTGGCCAACAACGATACGGGTGCCATTCCACAATTGATCATGGACACGGCCATGGCCCAGGCCGCGCTGGGCGAATACCGGCGGGCGAAGGCCTCGTATGAGAGGGCTCTGGAACTGTGGAGGCGGAGCGGCAATCTCTTCCTGCAAGCCAATCTGTTGAACAACCTGGGCTTCCTTTACTACCAATTGGGCGAGTATGAGAGTGCGGCGTTGGCGCTGGAGGAAGGCTTGCTGTGCGCCCAGCAATGCGGTTACAAACGCATGGAGGCGCTGATCTGCATCAGTATGGGCGATCTGTACAGCGAGATCGAGGATTTCGAGATCGCGGCCCAGAACTACCGCAGGGCCCAGAACCTGACGGAGCAACTCGGGGATCGTTTTCTAAGCAATTATCTTCTTATTGCGGAGGCCAACCTGGCACTCTTGAGGCGGGAGCCGGAGCGCGCGCACGTCCTACTTGAGCGCGGGTCTACGGTGATACGGGAGAGCGATTCAAGCTACGAATACGGGCACCTGCAACTGGCGCGGGGTCGGTTGTCGCTGCAGCAGGGCAATTCGGAGCAGGCAGTGGAACATTTGAAGGGGGCAAAGGCCTGCTTTACGCGGGACGGCCGCGAGATGGAATGCATCTGGGTGAGCATCTGGCTGGCGGCCGCGTACGCGCAGGACGGCCAACCGGGACCGGCCGTCCAGGAGTTGAGCACGGCGGTGCCAAATACGAATCAGATCAACTACTCCGCAGTGGTCGCCGCCAGGCAGGCACCAGACCGGCTCCTAATCCTGCGCAGCGATCGGGAGGCGAGGGCGCTTTTGCGGGGGCTGTCCGACCGCGCGGACCGGCTGGACGATCAACTGCCGGGCATCCGGCGCCAGCTCCGCCGCATGGCGCGCACGGTCGAGATTCCTGCACCCACGTTGACCATGCGGGCTTTCGGGCGCGGGCAGGTATGGATCAATGGGAGACTCGTCAGCGGCAGCGAGTGGCAGACGCAGGCCGTGCGTGAGTTGTTCTTCTACTTCCTGGCGATGAACAAGCCGGTCACGAAGGAACAGGTCGGCAATGTGCTGTGGCCCGAGACAACCGAGCCGGCACGGCTCAGACTGCGATTCAAGAACGAAATGTATCGACTTCGGCGGGCGGTCGGACCGAGCACGATCCTGTACGAGGATGAGTACTATCAGCTCAACCCGGGGGCGGACCATGAGTACGATGTAGAGGCGTTTGAGGCCTACCTGGCCCGGGCCAGGTCGGCGACACTGAAGGCAGAACAGATCCGCCTGTATCGGAAGGCCGTCGATCTTGTGGGAGGTCTCTATCTTGAGGATCTTGGCGCCACCTGGGTGGTTCCGGAGCGCGAGCGGCTGCAGCAGGAATTTGTGGCCGCATCGCTGAGTCTCTCGGAACTCTACCTGCAGGACGGCCAGCCCGACGAGGGACTGCGAGTATGCCAGCGGATACTCGAGCGCGATGCCACCTCGGAAGCCGCTTACAGGTTGAAGATGCATATATATCGCCGCTTGGGAGACCGGACATCGCTGATCCGGACATACCGGGATTGCGAGGAGAGCCTGCAGGACGTGTTTGGCCTACCTCCATCAAAGGAAACCCGGGATCTTTTCCGCAAGCTGGTGGAATGAGGAAGGTGTGCGATGGAGGGGGAGAGGGCTCTTTTCGCGGTTAACCAATCCCGACGTAGTCTATCCTCTTTGAAGCCTGTTTTGGAGCCTGGGGCATCGTAGACTGCCTTCATCCTGAACAGAGAAAAGAGGATTTCCACATGAACAAGAAGCTCACTGAACTCGCAATCCGGGGCAGCCGCCTGGACCGCAGCCATGTGCAGTTGCTGGTCCTGATTCTGAGCCTGGCCATGCTGGTGCTGGGAGTAGGCGCGCCCTCCGACGGCGGCGGCTAGACCCTCGCCGCGGAATGTGATCCTGCTTGGGGCCCTGATCCTAGGGCTGCTTGCGGGATTGGCTGGGGCGGCCTTGCAGGGGCGGCCCTATCAGCCTCTCTACCCCAGGCATCTCTGGTTGATTCCGGCGGCCTTCGCGCCGCAGTTGCTGGTTGCCTATTTGCCGGCCACGCGGGAGTTGTTGCCGTACTGGCTGGCGGCGGCAGTGCTTCCGTCTTCGCTACTCGTCTTCCTGGTGTTCGCATGGGTAAATAGGGGGGTACCGGGGATGCCACTACTGCTGGCGGGCCTCGTGCTGAACCTTCTGGTCATCGCGGCCAACGGCGGATGGATGCCGATCAGCCCTGAGACCGCCAGCCACTTGCCTGGTGCCGGCGTCCTTGACGCAGCGAGGCTTGGCACGCGCTTCGGGCAGAAGGACATTCTGCTGCTAACCGAGGACACGCGGTTGGCGTTCCTTTCCGACCGATTCCTGCTCCCAAGCTGGTTCCACTATGCGGTGGCCCTTAGCCTGGGAGACATACTCGTCGCGGGCGGTGTGTTCTGGCTTCTCGCCAGGCCCGCGCGAGCCAACCCTACCACGGAGTGAGTGATGCTGACATCTACTGCATTGGACAAGACCGCACCCCTGACGATGAATCCGGCGATCGTGCATGCCGGCCTGAGCAGCCTGTTTGCGGCGGCGGTGGTCAGCCGCAGTTTCTGCCAGATGCTGCTTACTGATCCGGAGCAAGCCATCAAACAGGGCTACATGGGAAAGGGCTTTGCGCTCAGTCCGGAGGACGCAGCCCTGATCGTTTCGATCAACGCGCAATCGCTGCCTGACCTGGCGCAGAAAGTTGTACATACCCTGAGCAAGTAGGCCTGCAGAAGCGACATTCAGATCCGCCATCCTACGTTGCCTGTGAGATGACGCGGCGGAACAGGGGGCGCGGCGAAAAAGGGATCGCTGCGCCCCGCGTCCCGCACCCTCGAGGAAGATCGGTACATATGTTGCTGGAGAACAAACCAAGCGCCAACACGCAACTGAACGCAATGCTGCAGGCCTTCCCCGACCTGCTGTTCACGCTGGATGAAGAGGGCATCCTGCTCGACTACAAGGGGAACGAGCATGTCTCGACGCTCTTTGCCTCGGCGGAGGCCATCATCGGCCAGAAGCTGGAGGATGTACTGCCGCACGAGTTCGCCGGAAGCCTGCAGCTGGGGCTGCAGCAGCTGAAGGCCACGGACGGGCCGATCGCGTTCGAATACTCCACCAAGCAGGGTGGGGGCGTACGCTGGTTCGAGGCGAGGTTGGTGCGGGCGTCGCCCGGCGAGATCGTGGTGGTAGTACGGGATGCCACGCGTCACAAGGAGGCTGAGGAGAAGGTCAAATCGCAGCTGAAGCGCATGGCCTCGCTGCGCGCCATCGACCTGGCGATCTCTTCCAGCCTGGATCTGCACCTGGCATTGTCGGTCATCCTGAGCCAGGTCACGGCGGAACTGGTGGTGGACGCCGCCGATATCCTGCTACTCAGCGGACAGAACGTCCTGGAATTTGCCACGGGTGTGGGATTTCGCACCGATTCGCCGCAGCGCGCGAGCGTGCGGCTCGGCCAGGGCTACGCGGGTTCAGCCGCGTCGACGCGGGAGATGGTGCACGTTGCCGACGTGCGCCGCAGCAAGACGGGCTTCCTGCGGTCGCCGGAGGTACTGGCGGAGGGCTTCCACTGTTACTATGGTGTGCCGCTTATCGCCAAGGGACGTGTGCGCGGCGTGCTGGAGGTGTTCCATCGGAAGCCGCTGGATCCGGATCCCGAATGGCTGGATTTTCTGGAGGCCCTGGCCGGGCAGGCCGCGATCGCGGTCGAGAATGGCGTACTAGTCAAGGAGCTCCAGAAGACCAACTTCGAGCTCAGGCTGGCCTACGACACGACGATCGAGGGATGGTCACGGGCGCTTGACCTGCGCGACCGGGACACAGAAGGCCACACACAGCGAGTGACCCATGCGGCGGTGAAGCTGGGACGGCGGCTCGGCATGTCGGAGGCCGACCTGATCCAGGTGCGGCGCGGGGCGATGCTGCACGACATAGGAAAGATGGCCATAGCGGACAGTGTTCTCCTGAAGCAGGGCCCGCTGACGCCGGAAGAGTGGGAGGAGGTGCGCCAGCACCCCCGGTATGCGTATGAGCTGCTCAAGCCAATCGACTACCTTGGACCGGCGCTGGATATCCCCCACTATCATCACGAGAGATGGGACGGTTCCGGCTATCCGGATGGGTTGAAGGGGACCGGGATCCCGGTTGCGGCGCGGCTGTTCGCGGTGATCGATGCCTTCGACGCGCTGGTCTCATCCCGGTCCTATCGTCCCAGATGGGATAAGGCGCTGGCCAGGACATACATTCTGGAGCAGGCCGGAAAGCACTTCGACCCGGAGATCACAGCCGAATTCGTGCGAATGCTGGACGCAGGTCACACAGGGGATCTCTCGATCCCGGCCCAAGACACGGGCATGGTGCCCTGACGATCGATGCCGCATAGACTACGGCAGGACCCATGCCGGGCCGGTTGCCGGCACCGAACCACAGCCGTCGCCCGATGGCCTCACTCACTTGACGCTGGTCACCTGCGCCGGATACATCAGGGACGGGAAGTTCGATTACCACACGGTGGTATTCGCGAGGCGCAGCCCGTGAGCGTCCTGTGGGAACCTTCCAGCAGACAACAAAAGGCCGCCGGTTCCTGGCGGCCTTTCCCTTGTGAGCGCGGAGAGATTCGAACTCTCAACCAATGGCTTAAAAGGCCACTGCTCTGCCGTTGAGCTACGCGCCCGCGTATTCAAAAGCGGATTGCATTCTATCATGCTGAAATGGGACGGTCAACGCGATGCCGCGGGAATGCCGCCTGCACCCTCCTGATGAGGTGTAAGATGTGATGGAATGAAAGGCTGGCCCGCAGTTGCGCCTGCGCAGGTCAAGCGTTGCGGTGCTCCTCGCATTCACAACCGCAAGGGTAATAAGGGCGGGGCACGCGCCGTCTAAGAGTGCCGTGGAGGCAAAATGGCTGAAGTGAAATATGTGACCGAGGCGGACTTCCAAACGGAAGTCCTGAACGCGCAAGATCCGGTGCTGGTGGACTTCACCGCGGTGTGGTGCCAGCCCTGCCGCATGGTGGATCCGATCGTCAAGCAGCTGGCACAGGACTGGGATGGCAAGGTGAAGGTGGTGAAGCTTGACGCCGACCAGAATCCGAACATCATGATGCAGTACGGCGTGCTGGGTATACCCACGTTGATGCTCTTCAAGGGCGGGGAGATCAAGGAACGACTGACCGGATATCAACCGAAGGATAGGTTGGTATCGAAGATCAATCCGCACTTGTAGCCGGCATCCGGGGGCTTTGCCGCATTGGGATGCGAGATAAGCCAAGCCCCACCCCCGCCCCTCCCCCACAGGGGGAGGGGAGAAGTGCGAAAAATGAGAGTGTGGGCGACGGTGATCGTCGCCCACACTCTCATTTTTCGCGTGCGTTGAGGGCCGCAATCCTACTTGCGCAGATGGCGCTCGAGGCTGGAGAGGTCAATGCGGGAGGTCATGTCGAGGCTGATGGGTGTGACGGCGATCTGGCGCCGCCGGCGCAATACGACCACATCGCTGTCCTCGTCTTCGCCATCCAGTACGGCGGCCTCCTTGTAGCCCAATCGACCCGCCACCTTCCAGGAGCTGCGCTTGGGTCGCAGGGGTTCATAGTAGCCCTGGCGCGCGACGCGCGTGATGAGCCAAAGAGTCTCGGGCGTGGCGTCTGAGGGGACATCCACCTTGAGCAGATCGACATCCCGGGGCATCTTCTTGGTCAGCAGGCTGCGGCCGAAGAAGGCCGCAAAGTCGGCCGCGACGGAGAAATCCACCTCGGAGGAGTAGGAAAGGTGGTACTGCTGAGCCGCCTCGAGGGAGATCGCCAGGGCAGGAATGCCGAGCGATGCGGCTTCCATGGCGGCGCCGACCGTTCCTGAGATGGTGGTGCCCAGCCCGACATTCTCGCCATAGTTGATACCGGAAACGACGAGATCCGGCTTCTTGGGCATGATCTCCAGCACGGCGTGCTGGACGGCTTGCGCGGGCGAGCCGCTGACGGCGTAAACGACCCACTCCTGGCCGTTGACGCGCAGTTTCTCTTCACGGATGATGCCGCTGGAGGTGCTGGGCAGGCTGCGGCCCATGCCGGAGGATTGCTCCGCCGGGGCTGCGACGGTCACGCGTCCGATGGCCGCAAGTGCGCCGGCGGCGGCCCACAGGCCGGGGGATTGGATGCCGTCATCGTTGGTGAGCAGGATCTGAGGCTTGGATGTTTTGGGCATGGTGGGTTAGTTCTGTAGTTTTGTAGTTGGGTAGTTGGGTAGTGGATCGCTTGGGGCAGGTCCTGGGAGTCGGACCGCCTGCCGCGAGGGGATTGCTTCGTCGCTGCCATGGAAGATCACCAAGGCAAACGCTGCCTGCAATGACACGCCGGTGACAAAAAGAAGCGGGGGTCCGCTTCGGGAAAGTGGCGCTCCTGGCGCGATTCGAACACGCGACCTTTTGGTCCGCAACCAAACGCTCTAATCCACTGAGCTACAGGAGCAAAGGCGAGCCGATTCTAATGCACAAAGGGGTGTCGGTCAAGCGTGTGTATAGGTTACGGACATTTTAGACATTTGCCCTTGGGAGAGCAGGCAAGCCAGGGGGGTCTGGTTTCCCAAGGCGGCATGGACCCGCTGGGTATTGTAGAACCAGAGGTAGTCGCCGAGGTGGTGGAGGAATTCCTGTGGGCGGCGGA
>JAZDHO010000257.1:0-3480 GCA_043805815.1 Chloroflexota bacterium | reverse complement strand
CGATCATCCTGCGCTAAAACTTCGACGGTCACGATCTCGGCCATGTGCGCCCTGGGCGCCGGCACCAGACAGGACAGCACCGCAATACCGTCGAGGAGCACCGTGCAGCCCCCACATTCACCCTCGGCGCACGGCTTTTTGGTTCCGGTCAGCCCGGCGTCCTCGCGCAGCAAACGGATCAGCGTTTTGTGGTTGGCGCCTCGAATCCGGTGCAATTCCCCATTGATTGTCACCTCGATGAGCTCGTCGCCCTTGGACGAGTGCTCCACTGGGGTGTTGGCCGGCCCGGCCGGAAAGTGACCGTCGGTCTTGCCCCACAGGACAACGGGAGTTTCGGACCAGCCCTCCCTTTCGCGGCCGGCGGCCGCGGCGCGCAATGCTCGTGCCGTCACGACGCGGGCCAGTTCCTTTCGATAAGCTGCAGACGCGCGCATGTCATCGATGGGACGGCAAGCCTGCATAGCCTGCTCCGCTGCGCGTGCAATGATTTCCTCCGACGGGCACTCACCCGTCAGCAGCAGCTCCGCCTGGGCGGCATGAATCACCGTTGGCGCGACGCTGCCCAGTGTGATCGCCGCCTTCCGGATCCGGCCACTCTCCAGGGAAACAACAGCCACTACATTCACCAGGCTGATGGCCAGCGCCCTGCGCAAGCCGAACTTGATAAACATGCCATGCTGATCGGGCCTCATGGCGGGAAATTCAATGTCCACCAGCATCTCGTCGCCGGCCATGGCCACCTCGCGGACACTCAATAGGAGGTCCTGCAATGGCACGGTCCTGCGCCCACGCACGCTAGCGAGCGTGACAGACGCACCCAGGGCCATCAAAGGTGTGATGGTATCGTTGGCCGGAGAGGCAGTCACAATGTTGCCGGCTATCGTCCCCCGGTTGCGGATCTGCGGCGTGCCCACCGACCAGCACGCCTGCGCCAGCGGAAAGGCATTTTCCACGATGAGCCGGGAAGCGATGACCTGGCTGTGGGTGACTAGCGGGCCCAGGTGAATGACGCCGTCGCGCGTTTGCGTGATCCGGCCGAGATCGTACACCCTGGTAATGTCGATCAGCACCGAGGGCTGGCGGAGCTTGCTTTCAATCTCGAGGATAAGGTCAGTCCCCCCAGCCACCAGCCGCGCTTCCGAGCCATGCTGAGCCAGCAGCCGCAAGGTATCGTCGAGCGTTGTCGGGGAAAGGTATTTTTGCCACATGATGGGTCCACAACTCCTCTCTGCAGCCTATTGGCTCTGCTTCGCGCGCACTTCGCGCAACGCCATGCAGACCTTCTCGGCCGAGATGGGCATGTCGCGGATGCGGACGCCCACGGCGTCGTATACGGCGTTGGCAATAGCCGGCGGCGTGGGTATGAGCGATGGCTCGCCCACCCCCTTGGCTCCGAACGGCCCAATCGGGTCATGGCTTTCGACGATAATCGGCGTGATCTCAGGCATGTCCAAAATCGTCGGGATGATGTACCCGGCAAAACTGGGATTCCGTATCACGCCTTCCTTGATGACCAGGATCTCGGTGAGCGCCCAACCCAGTCCCTGAGACACCCCGCCATAAATCTGGCCCTTGACCGCCTGGGGATTGATGGCAAAGCCCACATCGTGGGCCGCGACGACCCGCAACACCCGCACCTCGCCGGTCTCGGTATCTACCTCGACCTCGGCCGCGTGCGCGCCAAAGCTATAAGCCGACGAATAGTCGCCATAGTATTTCGAATCTGTTCCCTCGGTCGGAGGATCATAACAAACGAACGCTTCCAGCCCGGTGGCGGCGCGAGAACGCAGCCCGGCCTGGCCGATCCGGGCCATCTTGACCCGTCTGTCGGGCACGTTCAACATGTAGACCTCGCCGTCGCGTACATCCAAAGGCTCTGAGGTGCCGCCCAGTAATTTTCGGGCCAGATCCAGCACCTGTTCACGCAGTTTGTGGCAGGCCAGATAGAGCGCCTTGCCCCCTACCGTGGTGACCCGGCTCGAATAAGTTCCCAGGCAATAGGGACTGGTGTCGGTGTCGAGGAAGGGCACTACCTTCACAGTGGACAGCGGCACGCCGAGGACCTCGGCGGCGATCTGCGCAAAGGCGGTGCGCATGCCCTGGCCCAAGTCGCTTTCGCCGGTGAGCACCAGGACGCCGCCGTCTTCCGTGATCCGCACCAGCGCCGACGAGCCGTCAAAGTTGTCGCCGGCCCGGTTGCCCGAAACGTGCGTCATACAGGCGATGCCGATCCCGCGCCGGACTCGGCTGCCGTCGTCTTCCTGTGACCGGCGCCCGACTTCAATGGCCTCGGCGGCCTTTTCGATGCATTCCGAGAGCCCACAACTGCGCAGGTTCCACCCGTGGAGTGTCGTGTCACCCTGTTGCACCGCATTCTTGAGCCGGAACTCGACAGGATCCCAGGCCATTTTCCGGCAGATGATGTCCACCATCGATTCGAGCGCAAAGTGCATCTGCGCATTCCCATAGCCTCTAAAGCCACTGGAGGGAACATGGTTCGTGTAGACGAGGGTCGAATCGGCTCTCGACGAGTTCCACCGGTATAGGCAGTCTGCGCGCACCGACATATTGAGGAGAATCTTGGGCGCGCCCCAAGAGTATGCCCCGTTATCGGCGATGATGCGCGTCTCCTTGGTGAGCAGCTTGCCCTCTTTGCTCACGCCGATCCGCAAACGGATCTTGGCGGGCACCCGCGGCCGCATGGTCAGGAATTCTTCGCGGCGCGTCAGGACAATCTTGACGGGACGCCTGGTCCTCTTGGAAAGGCGCGCAGCGATAGGGTGCAAATTGCGCGCCCAGATCTTAGCCCCGAATCCCCCGCCCACGTAAGGCACTTTGATGATGACAGAGCTTTCGGGAACGTCCAGCGCGCCAGCGATCATGCGTCGCGCGGGGAAAACCGCCTGGATGCTGGTCCAGATCGTGATTCGTCCCCGGGCGTCCCATTGGGCAATGCAGCCCATAGGTTCCATGTAACACGCCTGCACCAGCGACGTCTCGAATTCCTCTTCAAAGACATAGTCGGCCTGTTGGAAATCTCGATCCACGTCTCCCCGCTCAATGTGGTAGCGGCAGGCCACATTTCCGGGTTTGTCACCATGCACCAACAGTGTGCCGGGCTCCAGGGCTGCCACTGTGTTATCCACCACAGGCAGCGGTTCATACTCCACTTTAATGAGATCCAGTGCTTGCTGAGCTACTTCCTCACTCACAGCGGCTACAGCGGCAACCTCATCGCCCACGTATCTGACCTTGTCGGCCGCCAGTACGTCAGCGTCGAGGATTTCGATCCCCCATTTCTTTCCGGGCGTGTCCCGGCAGGTGATCACCGCCTTGACTCCGGGCAGCGCCTCTGCCGCCGATACATCCAGGCTCACGATGCGAGCGTGGGGTAGCGGCGAGCGGAGGATCTTGCCAATCAGCATGCCCGGCAGTGAGATATCGTCCAGGAACTCGGCTGCACCCTGGACCTTTTCTTGC
>JAZDHO010000256.1:0-2803 GCA_043805815.1 Chloroflexota bacterium | reverse complement strand
ACAGCGGCGACTGCTGCCCGTACGATCCGACCCTGGACTGCTTGTTCGCGGCCGACGGCGTGTGCCTGGACGGAATCATGGACCCCACAAACTGCGATTATTTGAGGAGGCGACGACCATGAAAGCGATCTCACTTTGGCAGCCGTGGGCGAGCGCGATAGCACTGGGATCCAAGCGGATTGAGACTCGCGGGTGGGCCACGGCCTATCGTGGGCCGTTGGCGATTCACGCGGCGAAACTGTGCATCAAATCCGAGCTTCGCGCCTACAGCCACAATCCTATCTGGAAGGGCGCATTAGACCTCGGTTCTCCTCTGGAGCCATGTCAACCCCTTTGGGAATCCCTGCCCTTTGGGGCCATCGTGGCTGTGGTCCGACTCAAGCAATGCTACCCCACGTACGCCATCGCCGAACACTTACTCCGTGAGCGACACAAGAGACCGTGGGATGGCGACGGACTGTGTGGCTGGACCGAGTATTCGATGGGAGATTTCGGCCCCGGCCGGTTTGGCTGGCTCCTGGCGGACGTGCGGGCTCTGCCCAAGCCGATCCCGTTCCGCGGGGCGCAAGGATTCTTCGAGGTTCCGGATTCGCTTTTGTGACCGGCGGAACAGCTGCCTTGGATCATGTAGTATAGTAGTAGAGCAGAAGAAAGGGGGTGATGGTTGACGTAAATTACGACAATCTACGTCTTGGCATGGGGCACCGATATCGTCCCCAGGAAAAGGCCGAGAATGTTCCGGGCGCCGACCAAGTCGGCATGTTGGCTGTGGCCACAGGCCAGGCACCGGAACACCGCGCCTCGGCGGTTTCCCTTCTCCACATGACCACAAGAAGGACAGTATTGCGACGTGTAGGCGGGCGGCACTTCGACAAGGCGAACACGGTTCTCCTCGCAAAGCATTTTGAGCCGCTGACCCAACGCCCCCACTGTCCAGTGGGAGAAGCGTCGGTTCGTGCGGCGGGACAACTTGCCCCGCTTGCCGAACTTGATTCCTTTGAGTTGCTCAATGACGAAGATAGCGAAGCCCGCGAAGGGCAACGCCTTGAGACATTCATTGACGTACTGGTCGCGGGCCTTGCGGGCGCGCTCACGGCCCCGGCTCTTGGGCAGGGTCCGCTTGATCCGCTCGATATGGCGGTCCAGGTCCGTCCCGATCAAGTTCCCATCCGAAGTAGCCAGGACCACATTGACACCCCGGTCAATCCCCAGGGCTAGGCCCTCTATACTTTTTTCCGGTGTGCGAATGTCAAACGTGACTCGCAGATAGAACTGTCTCCGCCGCTCGAAGAGCGTTCCGCCGGCCACGAGTGCGCCTTGGTCCGCCCACTTGCTGAAGACGCGCGTCTTACGGACCGGGAGCCACAAGGGGTGACCTTTGTCCAGCGTCGAGAGTTTGGCCCAGCAGTCAAAAGTGTTTTCGCCGGGGGAGAGATTCAGGAAATTAGTGCTCAGATCGGCCCCGCCGGAGAAGAATGGTTTGGATGCCGGACGACCACGCTCCTTGGCGGACCGCTGAGTTCCCACGACGATCCCGATGGCCTGCTTGAGAGCTTGGCCCTTGTACCGGTAGGACAGGGGCGAAGTCAGTTGCCGCAAGGTGTTCTCGTCGAAGCGTCCGCCCTTATCCCAGCAGACATCCAGGTAGAAGTTGACGGCTCGGCGATACTCCGTCAGCAGGGTAGCGATTGTTTCCTGTTTGGCTGCCGTGGCAAACTTCAACGAGAGAATGGCGGAACGCTTCATGGTCTACGATTTCTCCAAAGCCTGGATGGCTGCCTGCGTCTTCTTTCGGCCGCGACGTTGCCCGTAGAGCCGTGCCGAGAAAGATGTCAGAATCGCCACCAGGTCCTCCATAAGGTCGTGCGTGTCGTTCTCTGCCTGGTTGACCACTTCGATCCGAAAGGGGCACAGGGCTCCAAACCAGGCAAACCCGAAACGGGTCAGCCGGTCCTTGTGTTCTACCAGCAGCACGTCGAAGTCGCGGGATCGCAAGAGGCGATGCAGCCGCTTGCGCTGGTCATTGACGCCGCTCCCGTATTCCTGCACGACTTGGACAACCGACCAGCCTTTGGCTTGGGCATAGCGCCGCAAACCTTCCATCTGACTCGCCAGGGCGGCCTTGTTCTCCGAACTCGATTCGCGGGCGTAGATGGCACAGCGACAGCCTTCCTGGCTGGATTCACCGACCTGCCGCTCCAGCCAGCTCAGTGGAACGAAGCGTCGCCCGGTATCGCTCACAAGGGAAGGCATCCGTCCTGCGTAGACCATACGTTGTGCCTGGCGGAACGAAATCCCAAGCATCTTGGCTGCTACCGACAGTTTTACTCTACCTTGCATAGTCATAGCATGGCGTACATTGGCGCAATTGTCAAGGACTAATTATCTATCCGACATCGTACATCACGACGTCGCACCTGTCAACATCCTATTCGACCGTCTCGATTGACCGTTCGTTCCGGGCCAGGACCGCCAACTGCTGGGACCGCAACTCCGCCTTCGCCGCCTCGCGCTGGATCCGCGCGGACGCCAGCCGGATCTTCTCCCGGAACTCCAAAAAGACCCAGATTCGGCCCGATACGATCTGCCCCGTCGCCAAGCCGAGAATGAATCCGATGAACAAATAAACCATGACTTCTCCTTTCCGATTCCTCTACTTCCGTTTCGCGACGGCCTGGCCAATCGCCTTTTTGACCTTCGCCCAGTATCCGTTTGTCAGGTGCATCTTGTGCTTCCAGTTAGGGCCGGAATTGTGCAACCGTGCCCAGGTTTCCGGGGTTCCCTTGGACTCGTAGTGCGTCAG
>JAZDHO010000255.1:0-2125 GCA_043805815.1 Chloroflexota bacterium | reverse complement strand
CGAAGAGATGCAGGCCTTCACCGCCATGATGGAAGACTCGCTGGCCGAAGACCGCCACTCACCGGTACCGGGGCTTGTCCACCGTTACCCGGACCGGGTGCTGATGCTGATCACGACCCAGTGCGCCTCCTATTGCCGCTACTGCACGCGTTCGCGCATCGTCGGCGACCCGAGCGCCACCTTCTCGCGCGCCGAGTTCGAGATGCAGCTTGAGTATATCCGGCGCACGCCCCAGATCCGGGACGTGCTGCTCTCGGGCGGCGACCCGCTCGTGCTGGCGCCCAAGATCCTGGAGGAGATCCTGTCCCGGCTGCGCGAGATTCCGCATGTCGAAATCGTCCGCATCGGATCGCGCGTGCCGGTCTTCCTGCCGATGCGTGTCACGCAGGAATTGACCGATATGCTGCAGAAGTATCACCCGTTGTGGCTGAACATACACGTCAATCACCCCAACGAGATCAGCCTGGAGCTGGCCGAAGCCTGCGACAAGCTGACGCGTGCCGGCATCCCGCTCGGCAACCAGTCGGTGCTGCTGGCGGGGGTCAATGACTGCGTCCACATCCAGCGCAAACTGGTTCAAGACCTTGTGCGCATCCGCGTGCGACCGTATTATCTCTACCAGTGTGACCTGGTGGAGGGCGCCGGTCACTTCCGCACGCCGGTGGCCAAGGGCATCGAGATCCTAGAAGGACTGCGCGGCCACACCTCGGGTTATGCCGTACCGGCTTACATCGTTGATGCTCCCGGCGGCGGCGGCAAGATCCCGGTCATGCCTAATTACTTGCTCAGCATGTCGGATCATAAGATCGTGCTGCGCAACTTCGAAGGCTACGTTACGACTTACGAGGACCCAATCGAGTACAAAGCGCACGATCCCCAAACTTGCTCTTACTGCCAGAATAAGCGTCTCGAGCCAGGGCAGGCTGGCCTCACCGGCCTGCTGGATGGCGAGCACATGTTCATCAAACCCGAAGGCTT
The DNA here is from genome assembly GCA_043805815.1 of Chloroflexota bacterium. Taxonomy (GTDB): domain Bacteria; phylum Chloroflexota; class Anaerolineae; order Anaerolineales; family Villigracilaceae; genus Fen-1038. Next base: position 1,147 of record JAZDHO010000255.1, on the reverse strand, counting down.
CGACCAGATCCACGACCGCCATGGGATGCAGCACCGGCTGAAGGATGCCAGGAAGTGGCAGCCGCTGGGCATCGGGTCGGGGGAGGAAGAATAAAAAACGCGAGGACACACCTTGAGGCGCCCTCGCGGGAAATACGAATATGGCGCACGGAAATCCGTGCGCCATAAGTTTTATAACTTTGAGTTACGCTGTTGGTGGGAGCGGTTCGCTCGGCGGGAGGATTTCCTCCGCTGCTGGTTCTTTTTTCTTGCGCAGGGTCAGCACGGGGATAAGCACCCCAATGACGATGAAGACCACTGACAGGCACAATGGCAGCGCTCCCCAGGCCGTTGGGATCAGATCGCCGTAACTGGATGTTGGGTCTGGTACAAAACCCGCAAAAATGGCGATGCTGAGCGGGCAAAGCAGGCATAAGCCCGGCAGACCACACAAGGCGATGGCGGCGACTGTTCCAATGATCGCACCGGTTTTGCTTTCTTTCTTTTCAACAGGCATTTCCATAGTCATTCTCCTCTCGCGTTTTGTTTCTGTCAGTATACATGGGTTAGGCGTGGAATGCAAGCCATTTCATAAAGAAATTTTGCTAACTTCTCAAGGCCGCGCCCAGTTCCTGCTCCAATCTTCTGATAATGTGCGCGCGGATGCCAGCCACATCTCTGTCCGTCAGCGTCTTGTTGGGCGCCTGGTAAGTGAGGCTGTAGGCCAGGCTCTTCTTGCCCGCGCCGATCTTCTCACCTCGATAAACGTCGAACAGGCGCACGCCCGTCACGATCTTGCCTCCGGCCTGGCGGATGACCTCGGCGACGCGTTCTGCTGGTAAGGTTTCGTCCACCACCAGGGCCAGGTCTTCCAGCACGGGTGGATAGGTAGGCACTGGCTGGCTTATGTACCGTTCAGGGATGAGCGGCAGCAGCACGTCGAGGTCGAGTTCGGCGGCCAGCAGGGGAGAGTCCGGTAGATCGTAATTCTGGCGGATCACGGGATGCAGCTCGCCGAAGACGCCGATCTCCCGCTCACCGGCCTGGACTTTGGCCTGCTTCTCAGGATGGAAGCTGGGGTTCATCGCGGGTTCGTAGGTCGGGTTTCCATACCCGACTTCGTCAGGTTTAGAAACCTGACCTACGTGCAACACCTCCAGCAACGAGT
>JAZDHO010000254.1:0-2711 GCA_043805815.1 Chloroflexota bacterium | reverse complement strand
CACCATCTTGATGAGGCACACCCAGGCGCGCTTCGCGGTGGAGGGGGATAGGTCAATGGTTTCCCCAACTTCGGCAACCACAGAACCGGCGGGACGCCGCGCCTACGCGCGCAACATGGCGCGGATCACGGCGAGGTGATGGTCGTCGTGTTCCGCGGCGAAAAAGCACAGGTCTGCGAGGCGCAATTCCTTTTTGAGGCGCGGATGAAACGCCGTGCGCGCGGCATCCTGCAGTGTGAGCCCGTCCAGCACGCTCATCATTTTCATGCGCGACTCGCGGAAGTGGGCCAGCACTACTTCGCGCGGCATCTCGTTGAAGTTGCCCTCCTGTGTGCGACGGTTGGTCATGTCTGCCGCGACCAATTCTCTTTCGCCGCGCAGGTACTGCTCGATGCGGCCGTGGTGCAGTGCTTCGACCACCCACAAGTGGCCCGCTTGCTGCAGCACCGACCATTTTCCATTCGGTTGCTGCATCAATGCTTCCCGCGGCACGTCTTCCAGCATTTCTTCAAGGCGTGCGGACGTGCCGCGCATGCGCTCGAGGATCGCGCGATACATTCCCACCGGAAATTCGAACGACCACTTATAGTCCAGCCAGGGAAGAACGTCGGACATACTCACCTCCAAAGGGGACTACTCAAATATTTCTTCCTGGCGGCGCAGATTGCCGAACGCGCCGATATTGGCAATCAGCAGCACCACGCGAAACTAATCTTCACCGCGCACATTGCCGCGAGCCTGGCGACGATACTCGAAGCCGATGCCGCAGCAATTGCCGTTGTAGCTCACCTGAATCAACTGGTTTTGCAGAAAGCTCTGGCACACATCGTAGCTGAAACCAAACAGTGCGTTGAAGCCTTTGCGCGTGGTGTCGCCGTAGCCGGCCAGCGCGCGGAACTGGTCGGAGCGCGGCTGCAGGGCTGGATCATTGCGTGTCCAGTCGCACCTTGGCCTCACGGTAGATATCGTCGGGCAGTTTGCCATTCGCGGCCGCCCGGATGTTCGCCGCCAGGTGATCCGGGTTCTTGGACCCGATGATCATCGTGCTGAGGCCGGGATGGCCCAGCGCGAATCGGATCAGGAAATCGCATTGACTTTCACCGGGTTTGCACAGCTCGGCGAGCCGGGCCTGCGCGAATATCTCGTCATAGTTGTCCCGGTATTTCTTGACCACGCCGCGCGCGACCATGCCGATGCCTCGCTCGGCGGCCTTTCCGATGGCGGCCTCGTTCAGCCGCGTCAATCCCCCGTAGACGATCTGCATCACGTCGAACACGCCCCAGGTCAGGAACTCGGGAAGATCCCTGAAGCCAAAGCCTGCGGGATAAAGCTCATGACCCGGCCTTCCATTCAGAAAACTGATGCCAAGGTGGCGAACCTTGCCCTGCTGCTTGACGTCCTGCATCGTTTGGATCACGCCATCATCCATCCCGCCCGGCAGCTCTTCGGGCATCGTGCCGTGCAGTTGCCAGACGTCCAGGTGGTCGGTCCTGAGCAGCCTCAAGCTGCTCTCGACATTCTCCAGCAGTTTCTCGCGGGTCCAGAGGTGCTGTGGATCCAGCGATCGGCCCGCCGCGTCAATGTTGCACCCGCACTTGGAGGCCAGATAGAACTCTTGCCGCCGGTGGGCGATGGCCTTGCCAATATAGGTCTCGCTCGGCCCGTAATCCGGCGAGGTATCGATGTAGTTGATTCCACCGTCGAGGACGGCGTTCAAGAGACGCGCGGCGTCCTGCTCGTTCGTATGCCGCAACTCCATCGCCCCATATCCCAGCACCGTAATGGCCAGTCCCGTATTCCCCAGAATCCGTTTCTCCATGGTCTCCCTCCTCCCATCAGGCGATAGGAATTTGCTTTTCCGGGCTCCGGGGCAACCCGGCCGTGGACCGCGCCGCGACCCCGACGGCGTATCTCGGTCGGCCAGAGCGGGGGTTCCGGGGGCTCGGTGCCGGGCCGGGGCGAGTATCCGGCGGACTGGCGGCGGCTGTCAAGGAGAACTCTCCGAGGATAGGGCCGACGGCATGAGTGTTCGGTGTGCGACAACCACAACAGCGGATGGAGCCGGAAATCCTTCGGGAACCCGCAACATTTCGTACCGCAGTCCGTGCAGATATACGCACCCTGCAGAGCGAATTTGCACCACTTTCGCGCTTCAGTTGCGAGCTCAGTTCCCATGGCGGCGAAGGGGTCTGGCCCGTGGCAGGTCCCCCGATTGACACCGACTGATCCCCTCTGATAAGGTGCGCTCCGGACCCGTTCCGTCCCCCCAGAAACCGCTCACGGCCCGAGGTGCGGCGTGGATCTGGATTCCATCAGCAGTCCCCGCCTTGGCTCGCCGCCTCTCGGGGGAGGTGGTCGCCGCGACATGGCGATCCCCGCGGGTCGTTCTCGCCTGAAAACGAACCTCGCGGTTTTTTGTGGATCCTATGACCCGGTGGCAAATCGGGAACGTGGTCAGGCCTGGCGCGGCATCTGGGGGTTGGCACGCGCCCCGCGATACCTCTTCAGTGCATTCCCTGGAAGGGGGTAGCCAATGCTGGCGCGGGCAGGTCGGCTCATCGTGGCGTGCCTGGCGATCTTCCTCGCTTTTCCCTTGGATAGTCTCGCCCAGCAGGCTGATCTCCGCGAGGCGGCAGCCCTTAATCGGCAAGTGATCCAATTACACACTCAAGGCCGCCACACCGAGGCGATCCCGATCGCCGAAAAGGCCC
>JAZDHO010000253.1:0-3881 GCA_043805815.1 Chloroflexota bacterium | reverse complement strand
CCCTCGTTGCCTCGAGCACTTTTTCTTCTACAAGTTGCTGCAACGCCTTGGTTATTTTGTCCGGCTTGTCCGGCAAAGCACGCACGATCTCGATTTTTGTCGCGGTCCGGTTCGCCTGCATCTTCAGGAAGCCGATGACCGCGTCCTCGATGTCTACGAGAGACCGCTGCGGCTTTGGCGGTTTGATCACCTCGCTCACCAGGATCTTCCCGGGAGCCTCCACCAGCGGTGGTGCCCACTGGGTCTGGGCGACCAGGCTGCCGCTGCACCCGGGGGTGGTACAGGTGAAGTCGCTGATCTTCTCGGTCAGGGGATGGAGCTTCTCGGCCGAGAGAGTCCCAAGGCCGCACACACGGCAGGGCACGGGCTCCAGCTGGTCGGGTGGAACCTGCTCGGGCGGGGTGATGTCCGCGCAGACCCAGCGCAGCTCGCACACGCGGCACCTGGGGTCGGTCCCGAGGAAGCTCCGCTTGTAGCACGGTGGCTTCCCCAGGCGGTCCAGGCGGAGGTTTTCGACGATCTGGCGGGCTTCCTCCAGGCGTTCAGTGAAGAGGACGATCCCGTACTCCAGGGCCTCCCTCCAGAGGGCATCGTACTCCTTGCGCCGTACCCCCACGTCGCTATCATGGGTCCCCACTGGGGCCTTTCCCTTGGTGGTCATCAGATGTCCTCCGTCAGCAGCTGGAGCGCCGCCTCGACGAATGCAGCGACCATCTCCGTCGACTGGTTCGTACGGCACGCGGAGAGCGCCTGCTCCAAGGCCGCCGCGACTCCTTGGAGGTCTGGCGCTGTGCGTCCCGCGCTCGCTGCTTCCGTGCTTGCTTCCACCCCAGAGGCGTCGACGACAAACAGCCTTTGCCGTCGCGTGGTTAAGTCGCTTCCGGCGGGGACTGAAAATCCCTGTGTCGGCAGTTCAACTCTGTCCCTGGCCACATCGCCCCCGTCGGTGCGAGCTGACGGGGGCTTTGCTTTTTCAGGGCATTTCCGGAGCTTGGGCCGGGCGGTGAGGATGAGGTCGTCGCCGGCGATGTGGACTGGGGCTTGTCCCTGGGTTGCTGCTGGCTCCTGAAAGCCCACCGCGCTGCTTCCGTGCTTGCCTGTTGGCGCTGCGGCGCCGCCGCCGGTAGTCGCCTCGGCTTCTCCTGGCCTGGCTTCCCGTCGGAGGCGCCGAGTCGTGCTGACGCGGTTGCGTCGTCCTGTGCCACGGCCCGTCGATTCCGGACTCCCTTGTCGCGCTCTCGCCGCTGGCCACAACCGACACCACCGGCTCTCGAGCGTTTGGCAGGGGTCCGCGGCTGGAACGGTTCCTGCTAATTACCGGGGTGGAGGTGATGCATGAGCTCGAGACGGGTCGTTGTTCACCTGCTGCCCCTTGCTCTGCTGTTCCCGGCCTGCGATGTGGCGCGCTCCGAGGAGGCGCACACTGACGAGACTTTGAATACCTGCGTCCAGGAGCGGGTCACCATCACCCAGGGGGTCTACGGGCAGATGTTCCGCGGTTGCGACACCCCGAGCTGCGCCTTGGCCTTCGCTGATCGGGAGGTGCGGGTCTACGACCAGGATCCCCGGCCACCGGACCGTCAGCCGACCGGGGGGTATTCCGACAGCGGGACCAGCCTCCAGCCCACCCTGCGGATCACCGCCACGACGGTCGGGGAGGGGTTCTTCGAGCTCTCCCTCCCGGTCGGGACCCACTACCTCTGCGCCGCAGTCTGCGAGCCAGTGACCATTGCCGCGGGGCAGCTCCTCCGTCTGGACTGCTGCAGCGCCCCGGGGGGGCACTGGTGGCCAGGCTACGAGTGCGTCCTGCCCTGACCTCATCATCCCTCTCGAGGTCGCAAGAAACAGCCCTACTGGCGATAGGTGAAATAAAAGTTAGAATCGCGACCCGGTCAGGAGAGGCCGGGGTCCCCCCGGATGTCCGTCCCGAATACCGGTGTCAGCGGAAATCGTTGAGGATCCCTGTCGCGATGGCTATCGTCCCGTGCGATGAAAAACCTGCTGCTTGCCTTGTTTTCCTTCCTGCGAGCCACTGTCCGATCCCGTCTGTCCCTGCAGCTGGAGATCTTGGCCCTCCGGCACCAGATGGGAGTGGTGCTCGAAGTCGCCGTGGCCGGTCACGACGCGGCTCGTTGAACGGATACGAAGAAAGAATGGCATCGTCAAAAAGACACTGGCGTTGGTGTGGGTTGGTCCGTCAGGTTCTCATTCCCGAGCTGACCATGATTGTTAGCGCCCCAACACCAAAGCGTTTGATCCGCCTTAGTACCGCAGGTGTGGCTTAATCCTGTAGAAATGACCTTCCACTTAGAACCAACATCGATTTGAGTTGGTGAGTTCTTCTGATCATGCGATCCCTCGCCGATCTGACCGCTGGAATTGTCTCCCCAGCACCAGAGAGTTTCATCCCCTCTAATCCCGCACGTGTGGTCATGACTTGCTGATATTGTCGCCCAGTCAGAGGCATTACCAATCTGCGTCGGCACTTGCCGGGGCTGCTTCGTATTATCTCCAAGCTGACCGTGAGCATTTTCACCCCAGCACCACAAGGTCTTGTCTTGCTTGATACCACATGTGTGGTTATCGCCGGCAGATACCTGTCTCCAGTTGCTGCCGTCAGAGCTCTTAGTCGGAGTAAGCCTTGACTCTGTTGTGTTGTCACCAAGCTTCCCGCTGAGATTCGAGCCCCAGCACCAGAGAGAACCATCCAAGAGGATCCCACACGTGTGGCTATGCCCAGTTGAAACCAATTTCCAATTTGAAGCAGTTCCGATCTTCACGGGTGCAGGCTGATCGATGTCGCTATTATCTCCGAGCTGACCAAAATAGTTCCAACCCCAACACCAAAGGGTTTGATCATTTTTTACGCCGCACGCATGCGTAAGCACGCCTGAAACCTGGCTCCAGCTAGTGCCGACGGCGATTGCCTTGGGAACAGGTGTGGTCTGCCACGACCCATCTCCAACCTCCCCATCCACGTTATACCCCCAACACCACAGACTGCGATCTGTTTTCAGGCCACATGTGTGGCTGTGGCCAGAGCTTATCTCGTACCACGCAGCACTGGAATCCACTTTCAATGGCTTATGTTTCTCCAAAGTAGTGTTATCTCCTAGCTGATAATATTTATTGAACCCCCAACACCAAAGTGCGTTTTGGAGATCCAGCATGCACGTGTGATTTCCTCCTGCTGATAGCGTTTCTGGCTGAGCAGACAAGGGAGGGATCTGGTCAACCATCGCGGTATTCTGATCGTAGGGTGATGCATGGCCATCAATGGAAGTATCGATCCTCTGGTCAATATGACCCAAATCTGTATGACCAAAATCTGTGAAGGGAGATGGCGTCGATGAGCATGAAACGAGCAGTGCGGTAAAGCCGCTCAAGACGAAGAATTGAGAAAGCGTACACAGAACATGAGATAATAGGGCCATCCTTTTCTCCTGCGTCAAGGACTGAACCGCCCCGGGATCTCCGGAGACCCGGTTGGTTGAGTCACGCCGCCTTCTCAGACGTACTGTGACTTCGATAGTACGCTTTCTCATACTCCGATGGGGTTGTCCATCCGATCGGCTCGAGGAGCCGTTTGTTATTGAACCAGTACACCCACTCGAGGGTGGCGAATTCGACGGCCTCGAGGTTGCGCCAGGGGCCGCGCCGACGGATAACCTCTGTCTTGTAGTATCCGTTCAATGAGCCGCGTCGTGACCGGCCACGGGTTAGCTGCTACTTCTGGGGGGGATGATCTTCGAGCAAGCAGAGCGTGGCCTGGCGGAAGACATTGGCAGCGAGCCGCTGCTGAGTGTCCTCCTGCTTCAGGGTCTGCTGCCAGTTGACCGGGGCCAGTTCGAGGACGCGGCTTCGGGGCCAGCTGGGGAGCA
>JAZDHO010000252.1:0-4649 GCA_043805815.1 Chloroflexota bacterium | reverse complement strand
TCATCCAGCAGCACCTCCGCCGTCCCGACGAGCTCGCGTCCATGCAAGTGGACCTGCACACGTGATCCGGGAGTGATGTTCCGCCACCACTTCCGCGTTCGGGTCGAGAGGACCCACAGGGTATTGCCATTGCGGCAGTAGTTCACCGGGATGGTGATGGGTTTTCCGGACTTGCGACCCGATATGGTAATCAGCATCGTGTTGCCGGCCAGCCCGTGCAACGGAGATCTGAGAATCAGTTTCACGAAATCATTGGCCTTCATTTCACAACTCCGTACATCTGATCGGGACCCAGGAGTGCCGGAAAGCGCGACCGTAGTGAAAACCTGGCCTCGTAGCACAGATGGCAGGCGTCCGCGTAGGCGGGACCGTGCTCGAGGCCATACTCGGTCACCAGCGCGGCGGGACCGCCGTCGAGCAACGCGCCGCAGATCGGATGCTGCTCCGGCCGATACTGAGCGCAGATCTCTTTCAACGGACTCTCAAACAAGTTCCCAATGATGATGCCCTGGCAGATGTGCAGGTTGCCGCCCGGGTCCACGTGCAGTCTACCGGGGTCACGCAGATCCTCATGCAGACATGAATCGAGGCTGTCCCATGGTCGCGACCTGTGCTGCGGCGCGAGGTTCATGGCAGCCCGTCCGCGATACATGATCTCCGCCTGGTCGGCCAACTGCCCGCGCGGCGACGGCGCCGGCTGATCCGGCTGCGAGATGCTGATCATGCCGGTTGGAAGGTTGAGCCACTTGGCAGCGGCGATGGCGTTCTGGGGTTCCTCTCCCAGGCACTCCTCGCAGTGGTACAGGTCGCTGCTAATGGAGAGGTGCGTGATGCGGCCGACGAAGGGTTGAAGCCACTCGACGGCGTCCGCGATGGACACCGCCCAGTAGGCGTTTGAGACAATGCCGACGTCGAACCCCATGCCGGCAGCCTCGTTGACTCCTCTGACGAGCTCCGCATAGTAGAGGAAAGGCTCGCCGCCTTCGAAGTAGATACTGCGCGCACCCGCCTCACGGGCATGTCTGAGGATGCGCGAAATCCCTTCCATCGCCAGTACGCCCGTCTGGCGAGGACCGCCCCACACAAAGCAATGATCGCACTCCAGGGTGCAGCGGTAGGTCAGCAGAATGTGTAATCCCGAGAGCTGCATGCGTGCCTTGATGCCTCCAGTGTACACGGGGCGAATCGGCGAGTCACGGGTCGAAAATCACTTCGGGGGCTATAATAAAGTAACACCTCCGGAGGGCCACGTGTCCAACGTGTTTGCGTCAAAGCATCCATTGGTCGCCCACAAACTCGCCAGGCTTCGCGACACAAAGACGGACCCGAAGCGGTTTCGCGAGCTGGTGAGGGAGATCGCGGCACTCCTGGCCTATGAGGCGACCGCTGACCTGGCGACCGTGGAGCGCCGGATTCAGACCCCGCTTGCCCTGGCCGGCGGCGTCGAGCTGCGGGAAAAGATCGGCCTGGTGCCCATCTTGCGGGCGGGTCTGGGCATGGTGGAGGGGTTCTGGGAACTGATGCCATCGGCTGAAGTGTGGCACATAGGGCTGTACCGCGATGAGCGCACCCTTCAGCCGGTGGAGTACTACAACAAGCTTCCGGTGGAGCCGACGGTCTCGGTCTGCCTGATCCTCGACCCGATGCTGGCGACCGGCGGATCGGCTGTGGCGGCGGCGGAGGTATTGAAGCGCTGGGGTGTGCGAAGGATCAAGTTTGTGGGGGTGATCGGGGCGCCGGAGGGCATCCAGAACATGCAGCGTCACCATCCAGACGTGCCGATCCACCTGGCGGCGATCGACGACCACCTGAACGAGAAGGGCTACATTGTGCCCGGCCTGGGCGATGCCGGCGATCGACAATTCGGGACCGGGTAGGGACGGGGGCACTTGTGTTGGCGGACGCGCGCCCGGCGATTTTCGCGCTGGTATCCCTGCTGCTGGCCTACATATCACACGCCTCCCTGCTGCGGCCGAAGTCGCACGGGTTCTTCCGCTTTTTCGTCTGGGAGGCCATCCTGGGTCTGGTGCTCATCAACGCGCCGATATGGTTCGTCAATCCGTTCTCCTGGCATCAGGTCATCTCGTGGATCCTGCTGGTGGGCTCATTGGCACCGCTGGCCTTCGGACTGCGGGCCCTGCGCACCCACGGCCGGCACAGTGCAGCAGCCCGACAAGAGCCGGAACTGCTGGCCTTTGAACGCACCTCCAGGCTGGTACGCGAAGGCATCTTCCGTTACATCCGCCATCCGCTCTACAGCTCCTTGCTTCTGCTCGCATGGGGAGCGTTCTTCAAAGCGCCGTCGGCAATTGGAGGCGCACTGGCCGGAGTGGCGACGGCGGGGCTGATGCGCACGGCGATCATGGATGAAGCCGAGTGCCTGCAGGTCTTCGGGCAGGAGTACCGGGAATACATGACGCATACCAGGCGGTTCATACCAGGTGTGTTCTAGACGATGAAGGCCATGCTGCTTCGGGAGCTCGGTGCGATCCACGCCGGGCGCGGGCCGCTTGAGTACACGGAGATTCCTGACCCGGTTCCCGGAAGGCAGGACGTGCTGATCCGCGTCACCGCGTGCGGGGTGTGCCATACGGAACTGGACGAGATCGAGGGGCGGACGCCTCCCCCGCGCTTGCCCGTGGTTCCCGGCCACCAGGTTGTAGGTACCATCGAGGCGGGCGGCAAGATCGGCCAAAGAGTTGGAGTCGCCTGGATCCATTCCGCGTGCGGCAATTGCGCGTACTGCAAGTCCGGCAACGAGAACCTATGCGCCGAATTCATGGCCACGGGACGCGACGTAAATGGCGGCTACGCGCCATACATGACGGTGGGTGCCCGTTTCGTTCACCCACTTCCCGAGGCGCTCTCCGACGCCGAAGCGGCTCCCCTGCTGTGCGCAGGTGCGGTTGGCTTCAGAGCCTTGAGGCTGACGAATCTGCGGGACGGCGCCGCCCTCGGACTCTTCGGCTTTGGCGCCTCCAATCATCTGGTATTGAAGACGGCGCGTCACAAGTACCCGCATTCCAACATCCTGGTGTTCAGCAGGAATCCGCAGGAACGCGCCCTGGCTTTGGAGCTCGGCGCTGCCTGGGCGGGAGCGATCGAGGATATCCCTCCCGAACCGCTTGAGGCGGCCATCGATGCAACCCCGGCCTGGCTCCCGATCATCCACGCATTGAAGCACCTGACTCCGGGCGGCCGCCTGGTGATCAATGCGATACGCAAGGAAGAGGGCGACAAGAGCGAATTGCTCAAGCTGGATTTCGCATCCCATCTCTGGCTTGAGAAGGAGATCAAATCCGTGGCGAACGTCGCGCGGCAGGATGTGCGCGAGTTCCTGGAGCTTGCAGCCGGGGCAGGCATTCGACCGGAGTACCAGGAGTACGAGTTGAAAGATGCCAACCGCGCGCTGCTGGAACTCAAGCAGGGTAGAATTCGAGGCGCGAAAGTCCTGCGCGTCCCTTAGTGGTTTGGAGGATGCATGGCCTACAATGAACTGCTCGCCGAACGGATCCAGGCCCTTCTGAAAGGCACCCGGGGCCTCGAGGAGAAGAAGATGTTCGGCGGCGTGGGTTTTCTCGTCAATGGGAATATGGCCTGGGGAGTTCACAAGGACGATCTCATCCTGCGCCTGGGCGAGCAGGACTTCGCTACCGCGCTTAAGACGCCGCACGTCAGGATCTTCGACATGACCGGCAAGCCAATGAAGGGGTGGGTTTTGGTGTCCAAGCAAGGCTACGGGTCCGCAAAGGCACTTCAGGCGTGGGTGCGGATTTCACTCGCGTTCGCCAGGTCACTGCCACCCAAGTAGGCTGCAATGACCGTGCAGAAGGACCCCGAGCGCAACGAAGTGCGGTTTCTGCGGAAGTACGCGGACATTGCAGGCCTGCGCGTGCTCGAAGTGGGGTGCGGCGATGGGCGGCTCACATGGCGCTACGCAGATACGGCACGCCGGGTGACAGGGATCGACCTTGAGCGGGATGACCTCAGGATCGCCAGCATCGAGCGCGGATCGGGCCTGGAGAAGAGGGTTGCGCTGGCGCAGGCGGATTCGATCCACCTCCCTTTCCGGGCCGATGCGTTTGATCTCGCCATACTGGCGTGGTCGTTCTGATGAATTCAACATGAGGGCATGGTTCATGCCCTGGAGGAGATCTGGCGGGTCCTCGTCGCCGGCGGCGCGCTCATCGACCTGCGACCGCTGACGGACCTTTGGCCCGTGGAAGTGGTGGCTTTGCGTGGAAGCGAGGAGGCTGGCCGCGTGACCGCTCTTCCCCAAGGCCTTGCTGATGACGCTGCTGCCAACAGTGCGATGTCAGACGGCGAAAGATGCGGGCTGTTCAAGTGCCAGCGGGAGGAGTTCTTCCCGTTCCACTACAGCTGGGACTCGCCCAATGACATGCAGGAGTACGTTGAAGAGGAATGGGCGGACTCTATCGGAGTAGACGAGGCTGTGTGGGCGCGAATTCGGTCGCTCTGGGCGCTGGCCGACGCCGACGCGCGCGTGCGGGTGCGACTCAAGATGCTCATCACACGCTGGGTGAAGGTAAGGTAGGCGCACGCCGATCGGGCGGCATCGCGGGGCCCGGCGCCTGCTGGCCGGACTTCGGAATTCCGCACGACAAACAGGAATCCGCTCGCCATGGCCC
>JAZDHO010000251.1:0-4518 GCA_043805815.1 Chloroflexota bacterium | reverse complement strand
TATGCTGGACGGAAGGCGTTTGCCGTTGCATTTCAGCAGGCGGGCACGACGCGCTGGGGTCGTGGCGCATGGCTTTTGGAGTAGGATGCGAACCATGCCTGTACGACTTCAACGGAAATCACGTGGGCGAGATGCGATTCGAGAAGGAGCCGGCCAATGGATGATCCAGTCTTCGGTCCCGTCATCTACTCGTACTCTCGGGCACAAGCAATCAAGGACGGTGAATTGGTTGCCGTCCCGGAGACGACCTCGCGCGAGGCGGGTTACAAGTACCCGGTCACCCTGACCCGCGCCGTGTTTGAGAAGTATGTCAAGGTGCCGCCCGGCGTGAAGTGCCAAGACGAAGCGGGTAGGCTCTGGGATATCCTGAATATGATGCACTTCGGTAGAAAGCAAGGGAGCCTGTGCATCTTCAGTCTCAAGGTACGAGGTTGCCATCCGCCGACCATCACATTGAAAGCGATTTGTGGGCCAGGCGACACGGCAGAACCCGTACTCACGATCTGTTGCATGGAGGAAGACTAAGATGAACGCCCGGTTCTGGACATGGTGGGGATGCGACGCGGTCAAGATCACGCTCAGGCCAGGACGGCACTTATTCGCATTTCATGTTGACCTCACAGAAGAAGGCCGCTACGAAGAATGCGAAATGTGGTCCTTCTCCAATGATGGGCAGACCATCAAATCCCAATGGCATGAGGCTGAGTCTGACTGTGATGGACAGGCAGAGCGCAGTGTGGATTGCGAGTGTCACGTCCTCGCCCTGCGGCAGGGCCGCGAATGCACGGAAGACAAGGCGATTCGGTTCCCGAAGTGGCGCAAGGTACGCAGCGGACAACGAGACTGCGTCGCCGAAGCGGCTGGTTACTAGAGTAAAAGGAGACCTAGGCATGGAGATATTCCTAGTAGTAAGCGAAATCGTATTTGTGCATGGCGACTGCACACTTAGAATTCACGGCGCGTATTTACATCGTGAAATGGCAGAACAGAAAGCCATTGCCGAAAACATCCGCTGGAATAAACCGGAGATGTCGAGACATAGACTGATCCTTGGCATCGACACGATACATCACAAAACGGCCAACATCGAGGTGAATACATGTCAGCATTCGTAGTGAGCAAGAAGCACATCGACTTCCTGCTGGCCGCTGGCCTGGACTTGGCGCAGCGAGACAGGACGCGACTGTGTTGGCTTGTGCCTGCTGCGCTCGTGCCGGAGGTATTCGAGCGCGGTGAGTTTGAAGGACCGGCTGCGCAACAGGAGTTCGAGAAGCACGCCCGCTACTTGGACGAAGGTACGGCGGACGGCGTAGGCTCGATGCTGTTGACTGAGAACATTCGCTCGGTCAACCATCGGTATGCCGACGAGCAGCCGGAGGAGGACAGCCTATACATATTCGCCCGATGGAAGAAGATTGATCCGTTCACCCACTGCCGGGAAGAACTCGATCCTGTCGCGGTGCTCAAAGCAATCTCGTGTTTTGAGTACCAGAGCATGGAGCATCCCGAGTGGGACAACAGCGAGGCACACGCATTTTGCGATGCGCTGCGGCACTTGGCAATCACACATCTTCCTGGCTGGAAGGATGCGTTGTGGGTAATTGACTAGCGGCTTTAGCGAAAGGAGACACCATGAAACTGAGTGAAGCGATTGCCCTGGTGGGCAAGGTCATCCCGAAACGAGGATACGTGCAAATCCTCGCCAACGTGCGCATGTCGAGGGCCAATGGTATCATCACACTTGATGCGCAGAATGGCGAGACAGGCATCCGTTGCGAGTGTACGCCCTACCTTGGCGAGGACTTCGTGACACTCGTACCATTCACGGATCTGAAGCCGGTCGCCAAAATGAAGGCCCCGGTCTTCACCTTCGATGCGGAACGGAAGTTCCTGATAGTCGATGGTGGCGATGAAGGCAAGACTGAGATTCCTTGCCTCGATCCGCTGGACTACCCGGACTTCCCGAAACCGCTGGAAGGCGAGTCCCTCTCGTTCTTGGCTGGCCAGATTCCGGCGGCCTTCACCCAGGTGAAACACGCCGTCGCCAAGTGTGTCACGCGCTATGCGCTTATTGGCGTCCTGCTGGAGTCGAACGCGAAGGGCATCCGCCTCGTAGCGACTGACGGGCATCGGCTGGCGAAGAGCGAGATGGGCGGCCCGCAGGGCGCACAGTTGCGGGCGATCTTCCCCGTGCTTGCGCTGGAGTGCGTGCCGAAGGACGCCGATGTCTCGGTCCTGGCAATCCAAGTGGAGAAAGCGGTGTTGGAGAAGGTAGCACGGGCGGAGGAGGCGTTGACTGCGGCGGAAGCCGCATACAAACAGGAAACGGAAAAAGACGAATCCATTCGCGAACTAGATGAAGTTGAAGCCAAATGCGACGGGGCGCAAAAAGCTCTGAAGGCAGCACGGGAACAGGCGCACACTGGCAACTACATCCAGGCCGAGATCATCGGCTCCGACTTCCGCATCTTCACTCGGCTAGTCGATGGCAGCTTCCCCGACTACATGGCAATCATCCCGACCGAACGGAAGGTCTCCGTGTCCGTGGACCGCAAAGCATTTCAAGACGCGATGAAGACGACCTGTGCCGTCGTATTCGGCGACGGTGTCCCAGCCGTGACGCTTGTAGGTGCGAATTGCCACATCACCATGAAAGCGACATCGAGTAGCGGCCAGAAGGCGGAACGTGTGCTATCCGTTCAGCACATGATGGCAAACGAAGAGCCATACTCGATCATCCTGAATCCATACTATCTCGCGGACATGTGCGCCGCGACCAAGACGGAACGCTTGGTCCTTGACTTCAAGGACCGGACGACACCGATTGTAGCACGAAGTCTGCTGGGCTATCCGGAGTGGGTGGAATTCATCATGCCGAGCACGGTGGACAACTAGCGGGAGTGACGATGATGACAAAACAGGTTGGACCATGCGAGGAGTGCGGAGGCAATCCATGCCAGGAGGGTTGCCACGAGACGGCAGTAGCGGAATCCACTGATTTCGCGGCCGACATTCCGCTACAGCTTGCCCAGGACGCTCACTCGGGCACGTCCATGGACCCTGAGAAGCGGGCGGAGATGGAGCGCGACGGCTACGCGCGGACGCTCGCGGCCGATCACGCGATCATCCTGGCGATGGCGTCTGGTTGCGAGGCTCAGGCGGAGTTCACTCGCTACCGGGAGGGCTACCGGCGGCGCTACCTGGCCTACCTATCGAGTCGGGCGCGGTGCATGTCCACGATGATCGCCGGCCCCAGCAAGTTCCCGGCGGCCCGGCAACAGAAGCGTGGCGCCGTCGCGGACAAGCGGATGCGCGAGGTTATTGAGTTCAGGACCCGGGCGCTGGCGGCGATCCACCGGACCCTGCGCCCCCAGGACGGCCCGATCATGGGCGGCGACGCGGACGCAGCGGATCGGCTCCGGGCGAAGATCGCGGAGGCGGAGAAGCGGCAGGAATTGATGACGGTCAACAACGCGACCATTCGGAAGTACGCGAAGAAGGGCGCGGATGCCCAGGTCGCGGCCCTGCGCCTGCTGGGATGGACGGAGGCGACGGCGCGGAAGCTGCTGGAAAAGGACGAGCTTGGCCGGATCGGCTTCCCTGACTTCGAGCTGAAGAACAACGGAGCGAACATCCGCCGGCTGAAGGAACGACTGGTGGCAGTCGAACAGGCGAAGGCGCGGCCATCTACAGAAACGGAAGGCGCGGCGGCTCGGCTGGAGGAGTGCCCGGCGGAGAACCGGGTGCGGCTCTGGTTCCCCGGCAAGCCAGCGGCGGAGGTCCGCGACCGGCTGAAGCGCGCGGGCTTCCGGTGGAGCCCGACCATTGGCGCGTGGCAGGCATACCTCAACCATCATGCCTTGGCGGAAGGGCGGAGCATTGCGGGAGTGAATGAGGTCATGGGGGAGTAGCCCCCCACAAATGGCCCCACGCATCCCGCCTCCACGCGGCGGGGCTGGACTGCGACTCGACGGCCGGGGGACGGCCGCCGGCAGACCGAGAGGATGCAGCGCGCTACGGCGCATCCCGTAGCACCCGGCCGGGGAGGCCGGAGAAAGACGAGGAGTTGTGCAGCATCTCATCATCGTGGGCGTGAGTCAGGAAGCCCAGAAGGCAGCGGCTAGGGCGGGCGCACCCGCGGCGGCGGTCCAGTCCATCCCGCTTCTGCCGGAGCTGATCGGCCGTGCGCTGGACCTGGGCGCGGAGGTCGCAGCCGATGGGTCGGTCGTCCTCACGTACGGCCGTAGGGCCGCGGAAGATGGATGGCGGACGAGTCCGGCCCCGTTGTCAGAGGTGCCACGGGACGCGGCCCACGCGCTGGATCTGATCCAGGCTGCGGGCGGCAAGAGCCTCCAGCGGATCGAGGATGAGAAGCGCGCGGCGGAGAAGGCGCAGGAGGCCGCGCAACAGGTCGCGGCGAACGCGGCGAAGGTTGAGGCCGCGCGGCCGCTGGTCGCGGCGGCGGTCGCGACATTCCTCGCTGGCGGGGCCGCGCCGTGGCCGCGGATTGGAGTCCCG
>JAZDHO010000250.1:0-4679 GCA_043805815.1 Chloroflexota bacterium | reverse complement strand
GGTCCGCCATAGGCGATGCCCGCGTTGTTCACGAGGCCTGAGAGCCCGGTGTCACCAACGGCTCGCTCAAGCTCCTGCCGCGCCCGGCGAATAGAGGGCGCATCGGTCACGTCAAGCAACAATGGTGTCAAGCGCGTGGATGCCTCGCGGCGCAGGGACTCGGCATCGGCCTGCTTGCGCACCCCGGCGAACACGCGCCAACCCAGGGCATCCATGTGCAGGGCACAGGCGCGGCCGATGCCCGTGGAGGCGCCGGTGATGACGACCGATCTCGAAGCCGGCATCAGGCTTTTCCCGCCGCCCTGGCGCGTTCGAGGACTTTCTGCGCATTCTTGACCAATGGCATGTCGATCATCCTGCCATCCAGGGCGAATGCCCCCTTGCCCTCGTTCTTGCTGGCCTCGAAGCCATCGACAACCCGGTGGGCGTACGCAATGGCCTCATCGCTCGGCGTGAACGCGGCCTGCACCGGATCCACCTGCGCGGGATGGATGATCTGCTTTCCGGAAAATCCGAGACCTGCGCCGAAATCCGCCTCACGCCGCAGCCCCTCCAGATCCTTGAAGTCGATGGCGACCATGTCGATCGCCTGCAGGCCGAAGGCCGCCGCGGCTGTCAGGACCGACTGGCGCGCGTAGAGCAGCTCCACGGCATCGGCCGTGCGGGTCGCGCCGACCGAGGCGGCGAAGTCCTCCCCGCCGAAGATGAGGGCGTCCAGGCGGGGATGCGAGGCAATCTCCTTAATATTCAGGATACCCCTGGCGGTCTCCACATCCACCAGCAGGCGGATGGAGTGGACCGGCCAGCCATTCTGCAGTTCCGCTGCCTCGATGGCTTCGCTGGCCCACTGGATCTGCCGGAGCTCCTCCAGCTTGGGGACAACGATCCCGTCCGGACGATGGGGAAGCACGGCCTGAAGGTCGTCCTTCTCGAGACCCGACCCGACGCCGTTGATGCGCGCCAGCTTTTCGGCTTTGCCAAAGGTCACCTCCCGCAGCGCCCTGGCAATGGTCGTACGCGCCTGCGCTTTGCGGCTGATGGCAACGCCGTCCTCCATGTCCATGCAGATGCAGTCCACGTCCAGAGCCGCGGCCTTCTCGATCTTGTGGCGGTCATCGCCCGGGACATACAGCAGCGCGCGTCGTGAGTGCATCGGCTCCTCGTCAGCTATTGATCTGCGTGATCAGCAAGCGCGCCTCGGCGCAGGCCGGATCCACGCAGAACAGGTTGAGCCACAGGATGCCGTTCGCGGCTTTCGCCCCGGCCGGCAGGAGTACGAGGTCGGACTCATCTGTCGCATAAACGGCATCGACAGTGTTGGCGTCGACTATTGCCTGAAAGTGACGCTCGAATTCAGCCGCCGAGCCGATCGTCGCAGGCTGGCCATTCGGCGTGACCTCGAACGGGTAGAGTGTGCGCTCGGCGACCATGGCCGAGTCTCCGGCTGCCATGCCAATCTTAACTAGCAGAAAGAACGTGCGGGCCTCGACCATGTCGTCGGGGTAGATCGGTTTTGACATCGGCCGCGGTGCGCTGGTTGGGGGCAGGGCAAAGGTCGGGACGCCTCCGGCGGGCGTCCATGGCGGCTGCGGGAAGTCATCAGGGGTCGGAAGGAGCGGCGCGCAGGCAGCCGAGGGGAGCATCATGAGGGCTGAGTAGAGGAGGAGGTGGCGATGGCGCATTGGATGATCCCCGTGCGATACGCCGGCTTCAGCCTGAGTGCTTCACGCGATTGAGCAGCGTCTTGACAGCCAGCGCCTCGCCACCCTCCGGATGGATATTGTAGGCAGTGATGCTCAGGTGGTCGGGGTTGAGGAGCTCGACCTCGGTGCGCCACCCCCAATCGGGCCCGCCATCCGGATCCGGATAGCTTCCCAGCACATAGAATCCTCTTTCCCTGGGCCCTCCGACACAGTACATGATGGTCGTGTTGTTATGGAAGCTGTCCACCCAACTGGCCTGATACTCGTCCAGCGTCGTGTCATAGCCGAACGTGAACATGCCGTGCTGCGTTTCGTCCTCGACGGAGGATTGATAGAGGTAGATGGCGAAACGACCCTCGAGGATGAGGTGGACGCTTCCCTGAGCCCTGGATTCACCGGGCGTGGCGTCGGGCTCAAGCCAGGTCTGCGTCCTACCGGCCCAGGCTCCGACGAGCTGGGCGAAGAAATGATGAGGGCTTCCTTGGGGATGGGATGAGGGAAAGGACAAGATGGCTCTCAGCTTAGGCGTCTTTCAGTTTGCACTCTATCGCAAGGAAAGATGAAAGAAGAAAGAAGAGCTGCCGACGAGGGTGCAGAGCTAGGGAAGGGGGACTTCGCCATCGATGTTGAAGTCAAGAGATGGCGTGGTCACGAGGTAGGGCGCCTCGGATTCCCGTAGCGCGTGGATTCGCTGGTGCGAGATCAGCGAGGCAAGCATACCGACAATTGCAGTCGGCAGGCCAAGCCTGTGTCTGACGATTTCGGTCGACAGGACCACGCGGGATTTGTAGTACCAATCGCGGCTCTCGCGGGCCGATCCCAATGAGTACTCAAAGAAATGCGCCCGGTCCGCTCCTTTGCTGCGTGAGTAGCCCTCCGTGAGATTGGCGCTGATCGATCCGAGCGCCCGGTAGAGTTGGTCTGCGACAGACTGTGTCAATGGATTCCGTCTCAAGACAAGGACATCGCGCCAGCCGATGTCGGCGGCGAACAGCGCGAATCGGTACACCTCCAGCTGCCAAATGGGGTCGCCGGAGATTTCCACTGGGACCGTCGAGATCCACTCCTCGAACCGCATGCGCGGCGCCCTCGTCCTCTTTCCTCTTTCTTCTTTCCTCAACGTCCGATAATAACACCAATCCCCCCGCGTCATTTTTCCTGTAGAATCAATCCAACGAGCCAGCAGCAGGAGGAGCAACGCATGAGACCTGTCTATGCCATCTCAGGGGGCGTGTCCAAGTTCGCCAAAGCCCGCCCGGACAAGACCTTTCAAGCCGTGATCAAGGAAGCCTATGACTATGCCATCGCCGACCTCGGCCTGGATTTCCCCACGTTCACGCGCGTGGTCGATGGCTCGGTGGCCTCGTATTTCTCCGACCACTTCTCACGCCAGCTGATGGCGGGCATCATGGCGCAGGACTATCTCGGCCTGTGCCCGAAGCCCGGTCATCGCGTGGAGGGCGGCGGCGCGACCGGGGGGCTGTGTTTCCAGGAGGCCTGGAAGTCCGTCGCCAGCGGGCACATGGATGTGTGCGTGGCGTACGGCTTTGAGACCATGTCGCACGTGGAGACATGGAAAGGGAACGAATTCATCGCACTGGCCTCCGACGTGTCGTTCGACTACCCCGTCGGAGGTTTTTATTCCGGCTACTACGCCATGATGGTCACGCGGCACATGAAGGAGTTCGGCACGACCGTTGAGCAGATGGCGCACATCAGCGTGAAGAACTACATCAACGCCTTTCACAACCCCTACGCTCAGAAGAGCCAGCGGATTACGATCAAAGATGTGCGCAGCGCGCCGATGGTGGCCTGGCCGCTGACGCGGCTGGATATCTGCGTGATGTCCGACGGCGCGGCGGCGACGATCCTGGCTTCGGAAGAGGGCCTGCAGAAGCTCGAGGCCGCCGGCGCAAAGATCACGCGGCCGCTGGTGAAGGTCACGGGCATCGGACGCGGCACAGACGCCATGCGCATGGCCGACCGCCCGCACGTGGAGTACAACACCTTCATGTCGGAGTATGCCACCGAGAAGGAACGCTCCTCGGACGAGACACGCCGGTACTATCGAAACCTGTGGGAGCACGGCACGCGCTATCCCGGCGTGCACTCCTTCCGCGCGGGGCGCACCGCGGGCAACATGGCCTGGAAGCATGCCGGCATCCAGGACCCGCTGGAGGAGCTCGATTTTGTGGAGCTGCACGACGCCTATACCTCATCGGAGCTGCAAACCTATGAGGACCTGGGGCTGTGCCGCTATGGCGAAGGCGGGATGTTCGCCGAATCCGGCAAGGCCTTTCTGCCAGGCATCGACTATGGTTTGAAGCTGAAGGACCAGCCGGTCTGCCCCGCGAATCCCTCCGGCGGGCTAATCGCCTGCGGACACCCCGTGGGGGCGACCGGGCTGATGCAGGCGGTCTTCGCCACCTGGCAGCTGCAAGGCAGCATCAAGAAGCACTTCCACGACGACCGGCTGCAGGTGAGGGATGCGAAGCGCGGCGCCATTCACTCGCACGCCGGCACCGGAACGTATGTGTCGGTGTCCGTTCTTGAAAGGGAGGGATGAGCCATGGCCAAGCTGCCGTCACGCAGAGACGAATCGCTCGGAGGCTACATCGTCCACGGCCTGCCGTTCCCGATCAGCACTGACGAGGAGGCGCTCGAATTCCTGAAGAGAATGGCGCCGATCCAGATCGAACAGGAATACAAGATCACCTACCTGCATTCGTACGGGCAGGACAGCCCGTGGTTCGCGGGGCTTTCGAACAAACATCTGCTCGCCAGCCGCGATGCCACGAGCGGATATGTCTATGCCAACCCGCGCGGTCACGACATGTACTCGGGCGCCGAGACCAAGTGGGTGGATATCACCAATCTGCCGGCCAAGGTGCACGCGTTCACGGTGTGCTACTTCGGCTCGGAGGAGTTCCTGCCCGATTGCCCGTTCGTCCTCGCGCTGATCGAGTTCGAGGGCGT
>JAZDHO010000249.1:0-6146 GCA_043805815.1 Chloroflexota bacterium | reverse complement strand
AAGAGATCGCAGTCACGTTACGGCGAGGAATCTTGGCACACTACCTGATCACGGGCGCAGCTGGCTTCATCGGAGCGCGGACAGCGTCCATGCTTGCGGCGGAGGGTCACACCGTCCTGGGCGTGGACAATCTCAACGACGCCTACGATGTTCGTCTGAAGGAGTACCGACTCGAAGACCTGCGAAGGACTTCAGGTTTCGAGTTCCGCAAGCTGGATATCTCCCGGAAGGGCGAGGTGGAGAGCCTGGCAGGCGAGGGCATTGAGGCGATCATCCATCTCGCAGCCAGAGCTGGCGTGCGAGCCAGTGTGGAAAACCCCGGACTGTTCTATGAGACGAATGTGATGGGGACACTGCACCTGCTTGAGCTAAGCCGCAGGGCAGGCATCGGCAAGTTCGTGCTTGCCTCAACCTCGAGCATCTACGGTGCGAATCCACCGTACCCCACGCCGGAGGATGCCTCTAGCAGTGAGCCGCTGCAGCCCTACGCAGCCAGCAAGAAGGCGGGCGAGGTGCTCGCGCACGCCTTCCACTATCTCTATGGCCTGGACGTTAGTGTTCTAAGGTTCTTCACCGTGTATGGACCAGCAGGGCGTCCAGATCTGGCGATGTTCAGGTTCTGTCAGTGGATCCATGAAGGCAGGCCTGTCCACGTGTATGGAACCGGCGAGCAATCGCGCGGGTTCACATATCTGGATGACATCGCGCGGGGCACGATCCTGGCGCTCAAGCGCGTGGGGTTCGAGGTCATTAACCTTGGGGGTCACGAGGTGATCACGATCAATAAGCTGATCCGGCTGCTGGAGCAAACGATCGGCAGGCAGGCGCGAGTTGAGTACGGCCCGACCAATACCGCCGATATGTTCTCCAACTGGGCGGACGTTTCAAAGGCGGGCCCGTTGCTTGGGTGGCAACCCCAGGTCTCCCTGCAAGAGGGTGTGCGACGCCTGGTGGACTGGTACGCCGCCGAACGTTCCTGGGCCCGCAGCATTCTTACTCCATGAGTTTCGCAGTAAGAATCCGGCAGGATGAGCTGTTGGGCAGGGTGGTGCGCAACAGCGCTCATCTATTCACCAGCAATGCCGCCAGCCTAGCGCTCAGCGTGCTGCAGGGCCTACTGGCCGCCCGGATGCTTGGGCCCGCGGGCTACGGGCTTGTCGGCATTGTCATGAGCTATGCTTCAACGGTCAACGGGCTGCTCTCCTTCCGTATGGGCGAACTGGTGGTGCGGTATGGAGGGCAATATCTGGAGGAGGGCGACAAGTCCAGGGCCGCGGCGCTGATAAAGTTGTCGGCGCTGGCGGAACTGGCAGTCTCATGGCTGGCTTTTCTGGTTGTCGCGCTCACGGCAGGGGTGGCAGCGCGATTCGCGGCCAAGACACCGGGGATCGAGTGGATGTTCGTGCTGTACGGCCTGGTCTTGCTGTGCAATTTCAATGCGGAGACTGCCACCGGTGTCCTGCAGATCACAAACAAGATCAAGACTCGCGGCAAGCTGAACTTGATCCAGGCCATATTCTCGGCGGCCACCGTCGTTGCAGTGTTTATCTGGAACGAGCGCGAGGGTGTTGGTGCCGGGACCGCGTTATTGGCAGTACTGGCAGCCTATTTGCTCGGAAAGGCGATCCTGGGTGTTGGCCTATTCGTCGCAGGCTGGCTGGAATTGGATCGCGTACTTGGCCGCGAGTGGCGACACGCCGACATCTCCACGCTGCCGTCCCTGCGTGGACTTTTCGGAATCGCCCTAAGCTCGAACCTCAGCGCCACGGCGATCCTTGTATTTCGCGAGAGCGAAGTGCTGTGGGTCGGTCTGTTCCTGAACAATGAGGCCGCAGGACTCTACAAGGTCGCTTACACGATTGTTGGTCTGCTTTCCGTGCCTGCGGATCCACTGATACTGAGTGTGTATCCGGAGGCGAATCGCCTTGTGGTGCAGAAGGCGTGGGGGCGGCTGGAAGACTTCCTTAAGAAGATCACTTCGCTTTCCTTCCTGTACAATATCGCACTCGCACTAGGGCTTCTGGTGCTTGGCCGGTGGGTGCTGTCCATTTTTGGCGAGCAGTATACGGTGGCGTTCCCGGTCATTCTGGCGCTCCTGCCGGGGATGGTGTTCAATTACACACTTTTCTGGAACCGGCCGCTGCTTCTATCCTTCGGTCTTCAGAACTTCGCGCTGGGTGCGATTGTGGTGGCGGGCGTTCTCAAGGTGGTACTGGCAATACCTCTGGTGCCGCGCTATGGATATGTCATGGAGGCAACATTGCTTTCTCTCTACTACATCATATCGGTCGGCCTGATTGTATGGCGCGGCCTGCGGGAGCTGAATCGCCGCATGGCTCCAGCCAAGGCGCTGCAGCCCGGCGACAAGGAGCTGCAGGCGCGACGAGTACGACCGGATCGCGCAGATAGGGACAACTCAGATCTCTCCGGCAGGTGACACAGACGTCGCAGGCCTTCGGACCGTAATCAGGAAAAGCGATGCGTATTGCCGCCATCTCGAACTCCCGCATTCCCTCCGCAACCGCGAATTCCATCCAGGCGATGAAAGTCTGCGACGCCTTGGTCCAAGCCGGGCACGAGGTGCGATTGATCGTGCCAGCCGAAACCGAACCTGCAAGCTGGAATGATCTCGCGCGCCACTACGGGATAACACACGAGTTCCGGCTGGTGTGGCTGTCCTCGAAGCGGGCCCTCCGACGAATTGACTTCCTCTGGTATGCTCGGGCGGCTGCGCGCCGTACTGGCGCGCAGCTAATCTACACGTGGCTGCCGCAATCCGCGGCGGTTGAGGCCTGGGAAAACCGGCCAGTTGTGCTCGAGATGCACGCAGACGTTGCCGGCCCCCTGGGAGCATGGTGGCTCAGGCAGTTCTGGCGATCACGCCGAGGCAGACTGCTTGTAACCACCACTGCCCTGCGCAGGGCCCTCGAGCGTTCGACCCAGATGCCGTTCCCTGACGACGCGGTACAAGTGGCACCGAACGGTGTTGACCTTCAGCGGTATGAGGACCTGCCCGCCCCTGCGGCGGCGCGTGCCCGGCTGCAACTGCCGGAGGCCTTCACGATCGGGTTCACCGGGCACTTCTACGCCGGCCGCGGTATTGAGCTGCTCTTTGAGCTGGCCCGCGGCTTGCCGGACGTGCAATTCCTGTGGGTTGGTGGAACGAGTGAAGCGGTGGCCGAGTGGCGCGAGAAGCTGCTGAGGGCGAATCAGACCAATGTGACCCTCACCGGTTTCGTGGAAAACAGCGGTCTGGCGATATACCAGGCTGCGTCTGATGTGTTACTCATGCCGTATACGACCTCGGTCGCCGCCAGTAGCGGCCAGGACATCGCAGAAGTGATCAACCCGATGAAAATGTTCGAGTACATGGCCGCGCGCAGGCCGATCATTACATCCAGCCTGCCGGTGATACGCGAGGTGCTGGATGAGACGCGGGCCGTATTCTGCCCACCAGGCGAGGTCAGCGCATGGAAGGCCGCGATTCTCGAATTGGCGTCTGATCCGGCCCGCCGGGCTGCACTGGCCGATAACGCCCGTCGCGAGGTGGAAAAGTACACGTGGCTGGGACGGGTGCAGAGGGCCCTGGAACACCTCGATCTTCCATGAACTTGCTGCGTTTCCGAGACCTTCTGTTCGTCGTCCCGATCGCGGTTGTTTTGGGCGCGGGTCTGGCCTCCGTGCAACCTGGATCGTTTTGGATTGGGTGGGTGGGCTTCGCGATCCTGCTAACTTTGGGGTTGATCGCATTGACTGCCGCCGTGCGCTGGGCCGGTGGAGGCCGCACGCTGGCTCTCATGAGCGCCCTGGCGCTTGGGCTGCGCCTCCTTGCGGGGACCGTGCTCTACCTGGTGCTGCCCCTTGATGGATACGATGAGCCCGACGACCGGGCAGGTCATGTGTTCACGGATGCACACCGGCGCGATGATCAGGCGTGGGATCTCGCCTCCTCAGCGGCTCCACTTTGGTCCGCCTTTGACCGCAGCTACTACACCGATCAATACGGCGGGCTGTTGGCGCTAAGTGCATTTACATACAGAGTATTCTCTCCTGACGCGCACCGCCAGCTGCTGATCCTGAGCCTAGCAGCGCTGGTCGCGTCCTTGGGAGTGCCATTCTTCTTCAGGGCGGCGTCCCGAATGGGGGATGGCAACCTAGGTGCAGCAGCGACATGGTTGTACAGCCTGTACCCGGAATCGGTTCTGACGGGCGGCGCGCAAATGCGCGAGCCGTTCCTGCTCACATTGATCGCGGTGGCCGGCTGGGGCTTCGCGATATGGCTGGAGGGCAGACAGCGGATAAGCTGGCTGTGGCTCGGAATCGGCTTTGGCGGTCTTATGTTGGTCTCGCCGGGGATCGCCCTCGCACTCCTAGTCCTTTTGGCGATTTGGCTGGGTATTCGGCGCGAGCACATGCGTGCCGCGATGCCGATCTGGATTGGCGGCGTGGTCCTGTTCCTGGCGGCCATGCTTTTTCTGGCGTGGAGCGTTCGCTCTTCCGGGCAGGGAACTGGCACGCCGGTCGGCGCAATCGCAAGCTGGTTCCGCGATTCGGTGGCTTGGGTGATCTATCAGCTCGAGCGCGGTTCCGGTCAGGTGCAGAACGTCTTTTCGAAGCTCTTTCCTGCCGCGCAGTTTCTGTTCGTGGTGGCCTATGGCGTTACGCAGCCCCTTCTGCCGCCGGCCTTCCTGGAACCGACAACACTCACCTGGCACCTCATCGGCATCTTGCGCTCTGCGGGGTGGTACGGCTTACTGCCGCTGCTGGCCTATTCTCCGGTCGCAATCCGTCGACTACCGGCCGGAACGAATCGACGGGTATGGACTTGGTTAGCAGCGTTCAACTGGCTGTGGATTCTGCTGTGCGCGGTGCGCGCAGGCGGAGATCAATGGGATAACCCGCGGTATCGTTTGATCTTCTTTGGTATCCAGGCCATTGTGGCCTCTGCCGCCTGGCTCTGGTGGCGCTCCGCGCGGGACCCATGGTTGCCGAGGATTCTGGCCGCAGAGGCAGTTTGCCTGCTGCTTTTCACCCAGTGGTATCTAGCTCGCTACTATCTGATCGGCATTCACTTTCCAATCATGATAGTGATGGGAATGTCCGTGGCGGGAGTTCTGATCATCATGCTTGGCGGCGCGATCTGGGACTGGCGGCGCCTGCACCGCCGGATGGACTGAGGGGGGTCTGGCGCTGAGCGCGCGGATTACAGGATACAATCGGAAGCCGGGCGGGCGTTGATCGCAGCGCGGGCCAGCCGGCGGCGAACCCAAGAACAAGGAGTACGGAGTGCCCACAGCTCTCATCACGGGAATAACCGGCCAGGATGGTTCGTACCTGGCCGAACTGCTGTTGTCAAAGGGCTATCGCGTGATCGGCATGGCGCGTCGGGCCAGCACAGTTACGTACGAGCGCATCCAACACTTGTTGGATGACATCATTGTGGTCCAGGGCGATCTCACTGATCAGGGTTCGCTGCTGTCGATGTTTGAAAAGTATGAACCGGAGGAGGTGTACAACCTGGCCGCCCAGTCGTTTGTGCCCACGTCCTGGAATCAGCCGGCGCTGACCGGAGACGTCACGGCGCTGGGTGTCACTCGCATGCTCGAGGCCATCCGGTTTGTGAACTCGAAGATACGGTTCTACCAGGCCTCATCGAGCGAAATGTTCGGGAAGGTGCTGGAGGTGCCGCAGAAGGAGACGACGCCGTTCTATCCGCGCAGTCCGTATGGCGTGGCCAAAGCGTACGGTCACTGGATCACGGTGAACTACCGCGAGTCATTCGGGCTGTTCGCCGTCTCGGGCATCCTGTTCAATCACGAGAGCCCGCGGCGCGGCCTGGAGTTCGTCACGCGCAAGATCTCGGATGCCGTTGCCCGCATCAAGCTCGGCACGGCGAAGGAATTGCGTCTCGGGAATCTCGAGGCGCGGCGGGACTGGGGGTTCGCCGGCGACTACGTCGAGGCAATGTGGATGATGCTGCAGCGAGACCAGGCCGACAACTACGTGATCGGGAGCGGTGAGACGCACTCGGTGCGCGAGTTCTGTGAGGCGGCCTTCCAGCACACGGGCCTCAATCACGAGGATTACGTCGATCAGGATCAATCCTTCTACCGGCCGGCGGAGGTGGACCTACTGGTCTCGCATTC